>JAYRMB010000006.1:0-254087 GCA_041904995.1 Azonexus sp. | reverse complement strand
TGGAGAAGCCGTCGAAGATCTTCAGGAAGTCGTCGGCCAACAGGGCGTTGGACGGGATTTCGCACATCATGATCAGCTTCAGGTCGTTTTCGCCCTGCTTCAGGCCATGCTCGGCCAGCAGATCGACAACGGCCTGGCCTTCGCCGACGGTGCGGACGAACGGAACCATCAACTGCACGTTGGTCAGGCCCATTTCTTCACGCACGCGCTTCATGGCGCGGCATTCCATTTCGAAACAGTCGCGGAAGCTGTCGGCGATGTAGCGCGAGGCGCCACGGAAGCCGAGCATCGGGTTTTCTTCTTCCGGCTCGTAGAGGTCGCCGCCGAGCAGCTTGCGGTATTCGTTGGACTTGAAGTCGGACAGGCGGACGATGACCGGATTCGGGTAGAAGGCGGCGGCAATGGTGGCGACACCTTCGACCAGCTTCTCGACGAAGAAGTCCTTCGGCGAGGCGTAGCCACGGGCGCGGCGCTTGATCTCGTCGCGCTTGGAGGCCGGCAGGCGCTCGACGTCGAGGATGGCCTTCGGGTGGATGCCGATGACGTTGTTGATGATGAACTCGACGCGGGCCAGACCGACACCGGCGTTCGGCAACTGGGCGAACTCGAAGGCCAGTTCCGGGTTGCCGACGTTCATCATGACCTTGACCGGCACATCCGGCATGGCGGAGATGTCGCGGGTGGTGACTTCGTAGTCGAGGCGGCCGCGATAGACGTGGCCGGTGTCACCTTCGGTACAGGAAACGGTGACGACTTCGCCTTCCGTCAGGGTTTCGGTGGCGTCGCCGCAGCCGACGATGGCCGGGATACCGAGCTCACGCGCGATGATCGCGGCGTGGCAGGTACGGCCGCCACGGTTGGTGACGATGGCGGAAGCACGCTTCATGACCGGTTCCCAGTTCGGGTCGGTCATGTCGGCGACCAGCACGTCGCCCGGCTTGACCTGATCCATTTCCTTCGGATCCTTGACGATGCGGACCGGGCCAACGCCGATCTTCTGGCCGATGGCGCGACCGGAAGCCAGCACCTTGGAGTAGGACTTCAGCTTGAACTTTTCCTGCTTGCCGGCGGCAGCCTGCGACTGCACGGTTTCCGGACGAGCCTGCAGGATGTACAGCTTGCCGTCGACACCGTCCTTGCCCCATTCGATGTCCATCGGACGACCGTAGTGCTTTTCGATGATCTGGGCGTAGCGGGCCAGTTCCATGACTTCTTCGTCATTGATCGAGAACTGGTGACGCAGGGATTCTTCAACGTCTTCGGTGATGGTGGACTTGCCGGCAACCTTCTCGGGCGAGAAAGTCATCTTGATCATCTTGGAGCCGAGGTTGCGACGAACGACAGCCTTCTTGCCGGCGTCGAGCATCGGCTTGTGCACGTAGAACTCGTCCGGATTCACCGCGCCCTGGACGACGGTTTCGCCCAGGCCGTAGCTGGAGGTGACGAAGACGGCATCACGGAAACCGGATTCGGTGTCGAGGGTGAACATCACGCCAGCGGCGCCCTTATCGGAGCGAACCATACGCTGGATACCGGCGGACAGGGCGACGTCGGCATGGACGAAACCCTTGTGCACACGGTAGGAGATGGCGCGGTCGTTATACAGCGAAGCGAACACTTCCTTGATCGCGTGCATGATGTTTTCCAGGCCGACGATGTTCAGGAAGGTTTCCTGCTGGCCGGCGAAGGAAGCATCCGGCAAGTCTTCGGCGGTGGCCGAGGAGCGCACGGCGAAGGACATGTCGGCGTTGGATTCGGCCACCAGGCGCTGGTACTGCTCGGTGATGGCGATGGTCAGTTCCATCGGGAACGGGGTATCGAGCACCCACTGGCGAATCTCGGCACCGGTCTTGACCAGCGCGTTGACGTCATCGACATCCAGCGCGTCGAGCGCCGCGTTGATCTTGGCATCGAGGCCCGATTGCGACAGGAAGACGCGGTAGGCATGGGCCGTGGTGGCAAAGCCGCCCGGCACGCGCACGCCGGTGTCGGCGAGCTGCGAAATCATTTCGCCGAGCGACGAATTCTTGCCGCCGACCTGGTCGACGTCAGTCATGCGCAGTTTTTCGAAGGGGATGACAAGAGCTTCCATCAGGAGTCCTTTCAGGGGGTCGAATTGAAAATCAGGAGTTTGAGAAATCAGTGTTGAGGCGGCGTTCGGCCGTCTCACGGCGGGCGACGGAACGCAGCGTCTGGGCCAGCGTTTCGCGCACGAAATCGATATGCGTCTCGGCCGCGGAGCGCGCAGCCTGCGGTTTGTTATCGCGGATCGACTGGTAGATGGACTCATGCTGGCCCATCAACAGGCGATTGGCCGCCGGCACGCTCTTCAGTTCGCCGAGGTTGAGGCGGATGTTGTCGTGCATCAGGTTGAGCAGCGCGCCGGACAAGTGGCCGATCAACACGTTGTGTGCGGCGTCGCCGATGGCCTGGTGGAAGGCGATGTCGGCTTCGGAGCGCTTTTCGGCGTCATCCGCTTCGAAAGCGGCCTTCAAGGCGCCGAAGGTCTGCTCCAGGCGCTGCAGGTCGGCCTCGGTGGCGCGCTCGGCAGCCCACTCGGCCGCCTGGCCTTCGAGCATGCGGCGGAACTCCAGCATGTCTTCGCGCAGGTTCGGGTGCTTGCCCATCATGTCCTGCCACGGGTCGGAAAAACTCGACTCGAGCGCGGCGGTGATGAAGGTGCCGCCACCCTGGCGGCTCTGCACCATGCCCTTCGAGGCCAGTTTCTGGATCGCCTCGCGCAGGCTCGGGCGGGAGACGCCCAGTTCGGCCGCCAATTCACGTTCGGCAGGCAAGCGGTCGCCCGGCTTCAACGAGCCTTCGAGGATGCGACGCTCCAGCGTGGAAGCGATGGCATCCGAAATACGCGGCACCTGCACTTTGTTCGGCATTGGTAAGACCACTTTGATTGGTAAGACCAGCGCATTTTAATCAGCCGTTTCGGAAAGTGCAAGCCTAGGGATTTCCCCAAGGCTAATTGACTACATCACTGTATTCACGTAAATTTCTTTCCGCACAAACAAGTGGTCTTACCATTTTACCACTTGGAATAACACACCGGAGACAAGATGAGCCAGCCAGCCCAGTGCCCGACCGATGTCTATTTCTTCGCTACCTGCGTCGTGGACCAGTTTTTCCCCGGCGCCGGCATGGATGCCATCACCCTGCTGCAAAACCAGGGCATCCGTGTGCACTTCCCTGAGGAACAAACCTGCTGCGGCCAGCCGGCCTATACCAGCGGTTTTCCCGACGAAGCCCGCAAGGTCGCTGCACTGCAACTGACGCTCTTCCCAAACGATTGGCCGGTCGTCGTGCCCTCCGGCTCCTGCGCCGGGATGATGAAGCATCACTACCCCACCCTGTTCGCCAACGACCCGCTGCGCAAGGCCCAGGCCGAAAAGCTCTCCGGCCGCATCTACGAACTGACCCAGTTCCTCGTCGAGGTGCTGAACTTCAAGCCGGAAGACTGTGGCAGCGACTGTACGGTCGTCCTGCACACCTCCTGCTCGGCCCGCCGCGAGATGGGCGTACATGTCACTGGCAAGAAACTGCTCGGCGGCCTCGCCAACGTGAAGGTGGCGCAACAGGACCATGAAGCGGAGTGCTGCGGTTTCGGCGGCACCTTCTCTGTCAAGCAGCCGGAAATCTCGGCCGCCATGGTCGAAGACAAGCTCAAGTCGCTGAAAGCCACCGGCGCCGAGCGCGTGGTCAGCGCCGACTGCGGCTGCCTGATGAACATCCTCGGCCACGCCGCCTGGAAGGACCAGCAGGAAGGCCGCTCAACGCCCAGCCTGCCCGGCGAGCACATCGCCAGCTTCCTGCTCCGCCGTACCCAGAAGGAGGCCGCAAAATGAGCGCCCGCGACCGCATCCTCGCCAAATTGCGGCAAAACCAGCCGTCCACCGCAGCAGCGTCGCCTGACGTCGCCAGCTGGTTCGCCACGCATCGGCCGAGCGAATCGGCTGCCGACAAGGCCAGGCGCTTCCGTCATTTCATCGAGCTGGCCCATGCCGAGGTCTATTCAGTGTCGCGCGGCGGCTGGTTGCAGAAACTGTGGGAAGTGCTGAGCGCCCGCCAGATCGACAAGCTGCTGGTTGGTGGCCAGACGCCGCACGGCCAGCGCGCCCTGGCCGACCTGCCGCAAAGCGGCATCGCCTGCCTTGACTACGAACGCGCCATCGAAGGCTGGAAGGAAGAACTCTTCCACCACGTGCCGGCCAGCCTGACCGCCGCCCGCGGCGCCATCGCCGAGACCGGCACGCTGATCCTGTGGCCGGATGCCGACGAGCCGCGCCTGATGTCGCTGGTGCCCCCCGTCCATATCGTGCTGCTCGACGCCACCCACATCCACAACACTTTCTACGAAGCAATGACGGCCGAACACTGGTCCGGCGGCCTGCCGACCAATGCCCTGCTCATCTCCGGCCCGTCGAAGACCGCCGACATCCAGCAGACGCTGGCCTACGGCGCACACGGCCCGAAGGAATTGATCGTCCTGATGATCGAGGAGAACCTGCAATGAGCGCACCGCAGACCCCGCACGCCCTGCACTTCATGCCCTCGGTCGGCTTCCGCGCCCGCGCCAAGGACGTGGTCGAGAACCCCTTCCTGCGCAAGAGCTTCCGCGGCGCGATGGATTTCCTGATGACCAAGCGCGCCGGCCAGTTTCCCGATCCAGAGGAACTGGAAACCCTGCGCTCGCTCGGCGAAAAGATCCGCCAGTACAACCTGACCAAGCTGCCCGACCTGCTCGAACAGCTCGAAGCCAAGCTGACGCGCAACGGCATCAATGTCCATTGGGCCGAGACGCCGGAAGAAGCCAACGCCATCATCCTCGGCATCTGCCAGAAGCACTCGGCCAAGTTGATGGTCAAGGGCAAGTCGATGGTCAGCGAGGAAATCGAGCTGAACCACGCAGCGGAGGCCGCCGGCGTCGGCGCGCTGGAATCCGACATGGGCGAATACATCGTCCAGCTGGCCGACGAAAAGCCGTCGCACATCATCATGCCGGCCATCCACAAGACCAAGGAAGAGATTGCCAAACTGTTCGCCGAAAAGGTGCCGGGCGTCGATTACACCGACAACGTGGACGAGCTGATCCAGATCGGCCGCCGCGTGCTGCGCCAGAAGTTCCTGGAGGCCGACATCGGCCTCTCCGGCGTCAATTTCGCCGTGGCCGAAACTGGCACGCTGTGCCTGGTCGAGAATGAAGGCAATGGCCGCATGTGCACCACCGCACCGGCCGTGCATATCGCCATCACCGGCATCGAGAAGATCGTCGAAAAGCTGGAGCATGTGCCGCCGCTCTACTCGCTGCTCACCCGCTCAGCCACCGGCCAGAACATCTCGACCTACTTCAACATGATCTCCCGCCCGCGCCAGCCGGGCGAGAAGGATGGTCCCGGCGAAGTGCATCTGGTCCTGCTCGACAACGGCCGCAGCCAGGCCTACGCCGACGAGCAGTTGCGCAAGACGCTGCAGTGCATCCGTTGCGGCGCCTGCATGAACCACTGCCCGGTCTATACCCGCATCGGCGGCCATGCCTACGGCACGACCTACCCCGGCCCGATCGGCAAGATCGTCTCGCCGCACATGCTGGGCCTGGAAGCCACCGCCGGCCTGACCACCGCCTCGTCGCTGTGCGGTGCCTGCGGCGAAGTCTGCCCGGTGAAGATTCCTATTCCGGAGTTGCTGATCCGCCTGCGCGAAGAAGCCTTTTCCGAACCGCACACCAACCCCGCCATGCGTGGCCAGGGCGCCGGCCACAGCGGCATGCAGAGCGCCATCTGGCGCGGCTGGTCGGCGGTTTACAGCTCGCCGGCGCTCTACCGCAGCTTCTCCTGGCTGGCCAGCCGTCTGCGCTGGCTGACTCCGAAGAAACAGGCCGGGTGGACCAGCGTCCGCACCCCCTTGCAACCTGCGGCCAAGCGGCTGCGTGACCTGTTGAAGGAACGCCACTGATCCCTCTTACCCGGAGTGCCAGATGAGTCTGGCCTCCGGGATTTTTTTTGACCTGACGTTTTCGCTCGTCCCGACCAGTCCTCTATAAGACACAAGAGAATGAATGCACTGATCAACTCCCTGCAAGCCATCCTGCCCGCCCGGCAGGTGATTACCGACGATCTGCGCCGCCTGGCCTACGGGACCGATGCCAGCTTCTATCGCCTGATCCCGCAGGTCGTCGCCGTCGTCGAGTCGGAAGACGAAGCGCGAAACGTGCTGGCCACCGCCCGCCGCTACAAGACACCCGTCACCTTCCGCGCCGCCGGCACCAGTCTCTCCGGCCAGGCCATTTCGGATGGCGTACTGGCATTGATCGGCGAAGGCTTTGCCACCTTTGAACTGGCCGACGACGCCAGCCAGGTCCGTGTCGGCCCCGGCATGGTCGGCGGCGAGGTCAATCGCCGGCTCGCCCCGCATGGCAAGAAGATCGGTCCCGATCCCGCATCCATCGGCGCGGCCAAGATCGGCGGCATCGCCGCCAACAACGCTTCCGGCATGTGCTGCGGCACGGCGCAGAACAGCTATCGCACGCTGGCCGGCCTGCGCGTCATGCTGGCCGACGGCACCCTGCTCGATACCGAAGACCCGACCAGCGTCGCCGCCTTCAAGAAATCGCACACCACGCTGCTCGCCGAGCTCGACCGCCTGGGCATGGAAACCCGCGCCAACCCGACGCTGGCCAACCGCATCCGCCACAAGTTCAAGATCAAGAACACCACCGGCTACAGCCTGAACGCGCTGGTCGATTTCGAAGACCCGATCGACATCCTGTCCCATCTGATGATTGGCTCGGAAGGCACGCTCGGCTTCATGACCCGGATCACCTATCAAACGGTGGTCGAAGACCCGTTCAAGGCCTCGGCACTGGTTTTCTTCCCGGATATCCGCAGTGCCTGCGAGGCGGTCATCCGCCTGAAGCCGCAGCCGGTCGCCGCTGTCGAACTGCTCGACCGCCCGGCCCTGCATTCGGTCGAAAACAAGCCTGGCCTGCCGGCCATCATGCGTGAACTGGGCGAAGAGGCCGCCGCGCTGCTGATCGAAGTGCGTGCCGAATCGGAAGCTGTGCTGCAAGGCAAGATTGCTGCGGTGCACGGGGCAATTTCGGGAATTTCCACCGTCGAGCCGATGGTCTTCTCGACCGACCCGGCCACCTGCGACATGTACTGGAAAGTGCGCAAGGGCACCTTCCCGGCTGTCGGCGCCATGCGCCGCACCGGCACCACGGTGCTGATCGAGGACGTCGCCTTCCCGGTGCCATCGCTGGCCGACGCCACGCTCGACCTGCAGGCCCTGCTGCGCCACCACGGCTACCACGAGGCGATCATTTTCGGGCACGCCCTCGAAGGCAACCTGCACTTCGTGTTCACGCAGGATTTCGGCGACCAGGCCGAGATCGACCGCTACGCGCGCTTCATGGACGACGTCTGCAAGCTGGTCGTCGAGAAATACGACGGCTCGCTCAAGGCCGAGCATGGCACCGGCCGCAACATGGCGCCCTTCGTCGAAATGGAATGGGGCAAGGAAGCGGCTGACCTGATGCGTCGCATCAAGGCCCTGTTCGACCCTGAAGGTCTGCTCAACCCGGGCGTGATCATCAACGACAACGCCAACGCCCACCTGGAAAACCTGAAGCCCATGCCGGCCGCCGAAGACATCGTCGACCGCTGCATTGAATGCGGCTTCTGCGAACCGCTCTGCCCGTCGCACCGCCTGACACTCAGCCCACGCCAGCGCATCACCAGCGTGCGCGAGCTGGCGCGCCGTGCCGCCGCCGGCGAACACGCCGGCAGCATGGGCGAGGACTATGCCTACATGGGCCTCGACACCTGTGCCGGCTGCGGCCTGTGCTCGACGGCCTGCCCGGTCGGCATCGACACCGGCGACCTGACCCGCCGCCTGCGCGGCCGCAAGCTGGGCGATACCGCCCGCGCCATGCATGGCTGGACCGGCGAACATTTCGGCGCCTTCGCCGGCGCCGCCCGTCTCGGCCTCAAGGTCGGCCATGCCGTTTCCGGCGTTCTCGGCGACAACTTCGTCAATCGCCTCTCCGGTGGCGCCTGGCGCGCCAAGATGCCGCACGCCGGCCAAGCGCCGACGGCACGCTGCACGCAAGGCGATCCGGTCGTCTATTTCCCGACCTGTGGCGGCCGCATTTTCGGACCGTCCACCAGCGGCGAAAAACAGCTCGGCGACGTCGTTCAGGAAGTGTTGGTGCGCGCCGGCTACGCCCCTATCCTGCCGGAAGGTTTCGACCAGCTGTGCTGCGGCCAGATGCTGGCCAGCAAGGGCATGCTCGAAGAGGCCGAAGACCTGGCGAAGAAACTCGAAGCCGCGCTGCTCAAGGCTTCCGACAACGGCCGCATCCCGGTGATCATGGATGCCAGCGCCTGCTCGGCCCGCATGCAGAAGCATCTGGATGGCCGCCTGAAGGTCTATGACTTCCACGAATTCGCCCACGACGCGTTGCTGCCGCGCCTGATGATCACCAAGCAGCCCGGCCCGGTGGCCCTGCACATCAATTGCAGCGTCAAGCGTACCGGCGCCGACGCCAAGTTGCGCAGCCTGCTCAAGGCCTGTGTCGAGGAAATCATCGAACCAGCCGGCGTCACCTGCTGCGGCTTCGGCGGCGACCGCGGCTTTGCCGTGCCGGAACTGAACCAGCACGCGCTGCGCCACATTCACGACGAACTGCCGGCCAACTGCGCCTGCGGCATCTCCACCAACCGCACCTGCGAGATCGGCCTGACTGCCGAAACCGGGCTGACCTACCGCTCGGTCGCCTACCTGCTCGAAGCGTGTTCGCGCAAGGAGGACGCCATGGCTTGTTGAGGGGGCAAAAAAAGAAAATCCGGCCAGGAGCTGCAACTCCGGGCCGGATAAAAAGTGACAACCTCGGTGACCGCCAGGGATCGGCAAATCTGTCTGACGGCTACCTGACCATTTTTGTTATAAGGACAATTGTATGACTTGGCAAATGAATGTCGACCCGCTCGGCAACATCGGCCTGTCCGCGCTGGTCGCGGCCATTCCCATTCTTTTCCTGTTCTGGGCGCTTGCCATCAAGCACATGAAGGGCCATTTCGCGGCCCTGGGCGGCACTTCGCTGGCCGTGCTGATCGCCATCTTCGTCTATGGCATGCCGGTCGATCTGGCCGCGCTATCCACGCTTTACGGCGGTGCCTTCGGCCTCTTCCCGGTGTGCTGGATCGTCATCACTGCGCTGTTCATCTACAACATGTCGGTCAAGACCGGCCAGTTCGAGGTGATCAAGAACTCGCTGGCCTCCATTTCCGATGACCGCCGCCTGCAGGCGCTGCTGATCGCCTTCTCTTTCGGTGCCTTCATCGAAGGTGCGGCTGGTTTCGGTACGCCGGTGGCCATCACCTCGGCCATGCTGGCCGGCCTCGGCTTCAACCCGCTGTACGCCGCATCGCTCTGCCTGCTGGCAAATACCGCGCCGGTCGCCTGGGGCGCCATCGGCATTCCCATCGTGGTCGGCGGCCAGGTCGCCGGCATTCCCGATCTGGCGCTGAGCCAGATGGTCGGTCGTACCCTGCCGCTGATTTCGGTCTTCGTGCCGCTCTATCTGGTCGTGCTGATGGCCGGCTGGAAGAAGGGCCTCGAAGTCTGGCCAGCCTGCTTCGTCAGCGGCGGCTCCTTCGCCATCGCCCAGTATTTCTCGGCCAACTCGCCGCTCACTGCACCGCTGCTGCCCGACCTGATCGCTTCCATCGCCTCGATCGTGTGCACCGTGCTCTTCCTGAAGGTCTGGCACCCGAAGGAAAGCTGGCACTTCGACCATGAGCCGAAGCGCGAAGGCAAGGAGAAGCTGCGCTTCACCGGTGGCCAGGTCTTCCGTGCCTGGGCACCCTTCATCATCCTGTCGCTGTTCGTCTGCGCCTGGGGCATCAAGCCGGTCAATCAGGCCCTTGATCAGATCACCAAGACCCTGTTCGACTTCTCCTTCCCGATCGCCGGTCTCGACAAGATGGTCATCGACCAGGCTGGCAAGGCCAAACCTGCCGTCTTCAAGTTCAACTTCCTGTCGGCTGCCGGTACCGCCATCCTGTTCGCGTGGTTCTTCTCCATCGTCGTCATGGGCGCCTCGCTCAAGACCGCCGGCGGCGTCGCACGCGACACGCTGAAGACGCTGCAGTGGCCGATCATTACCATCGCCACCATCCTCGGCTTCGCCTACATCATGAACTTTTCGGGCATGGCGATCACGCTGGGTTATGCCGTTGCCACCACCGGCGTCGCCTTCCCCTTCTTCGCTGCGCTGCTCGGCTGGCTGGGCGTGTTCATGACCGGTTCCGACACCTCGACCAATGCGTTGTTCGGCAAGCTGCAGGCCGTCACCGCCGAAAAGCTCGGCATCGACCCGGTCATCGCCATGTCGGCCAATACCTGCGGCGGCGTCTGCGGCAAGATGATCTCGCCGCAGTCGATTTCGGTGGCCACCGGCTCCACCGGCATGGTTGGCCGTGAATCGGAAATCTTCCGCTTCACCTTCAAGCACTCGATCGCCATGGCTTGTATCGTCGGCGTGCTGCATCTGCTGTGGGCCTACGTCTTCCCGGGCATCGTGCCGGCCTACGTCAAGCCGGTGGCTGCTGCCGCAGCGGCCGTCGCCGCTGGCGCCAAGGCCGCGATCAATCCGGAAGGCCTGATGTGGTTGGGTATCTTCGTCGGCATTATCGCCTGCATCACCTTCGTGTCGCGCGCCGTTGGCGCCAATCTCGAAGCGCCGGTCGAAGGCAAGGACGAGATGCATTTCCACTAAGCATCGAAAGGGCTGGCCGCAAGCTGGTCAGCCCCTTTTCATCATCCAGCCCGCGCCCCCCGCCATGCCAACGCCTTGCACTCACTCACATGCCATGATTTGCGACATCTTCGCAGCGCCTGGCGCGAACCATCCGGAATACGCCCGGTCTGATGCACTGGCGCCTCAGAATGGCGCGCACGGGAGCAGGCATGGATGGAAGAGTGACAGCGTGGTGTTCGAGTATCGAAACCGGGATTCCGGAGATCGATGCACAACACAAGGCCTTGTTCGATTTGGCCGCCAGCTTCCGAAACCATGGCGACGAGATTCGCATTATGAAGTCGCTGGCCATCCTGTGCGATTACGCCAAAATCCATCTCAACGACGAAGAGGCGTTGCTCGAAAAGATCGGTTATTCCGATCTCGAGGCACATCGCAAGGCACATGCGGAATTCCGTCGATTATTGCGGGAACTGCTCGCCGATGCCCGCCGGATCGGTCTGGAGCAAATCGCTGTTCGTGTCGAACAGCTGATCAATCACTGGTTTCTGAACCACATTCTGCATGTCGATATGCTCTACATCCCCATGGTCATGGCCTACGAGTCCTATCAGCAGCAGTTACGCCTGCAGTGCCTGAACAGCACCAGCGCGTCGAGTACCGAGCCGGATCAAGCCTAGCTAACGCCGCATGGCAGGTTTCCTGGCGGGTTGTTGAGGATTTCCCTAACAGCCGGAATTCGCTCGTCTTGCTACCTTACCTCCGTTCACCTCTTTGAAAGGAAACAGCATGTACAAAAACGTCCTGGTCGCCATCGATGACAGCGAAACCTCGCGCTGCGCCCTGGCGGAAGCAAAGCACATCGCCAAGACCAGTCAGGCCAAGCTCTACATTGCCCATGTGGTCGATGAGGTTCTGCTCAACATGCACGGCCATGCGATGCTGGACATGGGCGGAGCCGACTCGGCCGTGGCCAATCTACGTCGCGCTGGCGAAACGCTGCTTGCCAACGCCATGCAGGACGTTGCCGGCATCAATGCCGAGTCTGTCCTGATCGAGGCCCAGAAACGTCGCGTCTCCGAAACCCTGGCCGAAAAAGCCAAGGAACTGAACGTCGACCTGATCGTCATCGGCCGCCACAGCCAGCGCGGCCTGGCCACGCTGATTCTCGGCTCCGTTGCCGAACAACTGGCCAAGATTGCCGAAGCCTCCGTGCTTCTCGTCCGCAAACACTGAGCACCAAAGCAGCCCGCACGATACCGCCGGCGGCGGGCTGCCATGCAAAAATTGGATAGCGCTTGCTGCAGGCAGGCGCCAGAATAGCGAAAACAACAATCACCACCGGCCACTCAGAACAGGAACAGCCCCGATGCAAACGAACCCGCTCGATCACGGTAAAGACGAACCCCTGCGCGACGATATCCGCCTGCTCGGCCGAATTCTCGGCGACACGGTGCGCGAACAGGAGGGCGAAGCCGTCTTCGATATCGTCGAGCGCGTCCGCCAGACCGCCATTCGCTTCGCCCGCAGCGGCGACCCGAGCAGCCGCGACGAACTCGCCGCCTTGCTCGATCCGCTGCCGCGCGATACGACGCAAGCCGTCGTCCGCGCCTTTTCCTACTTCCTGCAACTGGCCAACATCGCCGAGGACGAGCACCACATCCGCCGTCGTCGCGCCCACGATCTGGTCGGTTCGCCGCCGCGCGAAGGCAGCCTGGTTTTTGCCCTGGATGCCCTGTGCACCGCAGCAGTCTCACCGGAGGCCATCGGCGACTTCTTCGCCCATGCCCTGGTCGCCCCGGTGCTCACCGCGCACCCGACCGAGGTGCAACGCCAGAGCCTGATCCGCAATCACCGCGACCTCGCCCGCCTGCTCGACCAGCGCGAACGCCTGCAGATGACGCCGGAAGAAGAAGCCGAAAACGACTGGGCGCTGTCCAACGCCGTGCTCACCCTGTGGCAGTCGCGCATGCTGCGCCCGGTGCGCTTGAAGGTGATCGACGAGGTCAAGAACGGCATTTCCTACTTCAAGGAAACTTTCTTCACCGAACTGCCGCGCCTCTACATCCAGGCCACGCAGCAGCTGCAAAAGCGCTACCCGGAGAAAATCTGGGCCTTGCCGCCTTTCTTCCGCATCGGCAGCTGGATCGGCGGCGACCGCGACGGCAACCCCTTCGTCACCGCCGAGATCCTGCGCGAGGCCCTGCGCCTGCAATCCGCCGCGGCGCTCAGCCACTACCTCGACGAAGTGCATGAACTGGGCGGCGAATTGCCGCTCTCCGACCTGCTGGTCAAGGTCACGCCCGAGCTGGTCGCGCTGGCCGAGAAATCGACCGACCATTCGCCGCAGCGCATCGACGAGCCCTACCGTCGCGCCCTCTCCGGCATCTACGCCCGCCTCGCCGCCACCACGCGCGCCCTCGACCATGTCGAGCCGGTGCGCCACGAAATCGGCGCAGCCGAACCCTATGCCACGCCGGAAGCCCTGCGTGCCGATCTCAAGGTGCTGGCCAATTCGCTCAAACTGAACGGCAGCGCCAGCCTGGCCGGTGGCCGCCTGCGCCGCCTGTTGCGCGCGGTACAGGTCTTCGGCTTCCACCTGGCCAGCATCGATCTGCGCCAGAATTCCGACGTACACGCCCGTAGTGTCGCCGAACTACTGGCCAAGGCCGGCCGTTGCCCGGATTACGAAGCGCTGCCCGAAGCCGAACGGATCAAGCTGCTGGTCGAGGAAATCGCCACGCCGCGCCCGCTCTATTCGCCTTACCTGAGCTATTCGGAAGAAACCGAGGGCGAACTGGCCATCTTCTTTGCCGCCCATGAACTGCGCGGCAAGTACGGCGCCGCCGCCCTGCCCAACTGCATCATCTCGAAGACCGACGGCGTTTCCGACCTGCTCGAACTCTCGCTGCTGCTCAAGGAATCCGGCCTCTTGCTGCCCGGTGAGAAACCGCATCTCGACGTCAACGTCATCCCGCTGTTCGAAACCATCGAGGATTTGCAGAAGAGCGCCGTCACCATGGACGGCCTGTTCAAGCTGCCGGCCTACCGCGAACTGCTGCAAAGCCGCGGTAACGAGCACGAAGTCATGCTCGGCTACTCCGATTCCAACAAGGACGGCGGCTTCCTGACCTCGGGCTGGGAGCTGTACAAGGCCGAAATCGAACTGACTCGCGTCTTCCGCGATCACGGGGTACGCCTGCGCCTCTTCCATGGCCGCGGCGGTTCTGTCGGTCGTGGCGGCGGCCCGTCCTACCACGCCATCCTGGCTCAGCCGGCCGGCGCCGTTTCCGGCCAGATTCGCCTGACCGAACAGGGCGAAGTCATCTCGACCAAGTACGGCAATGCCGACACCGGCCGTCGCAACCTCGAAGTGCTGCTCGCCGCCACGCTCGAAGCCAGCCTGACCGACCACGAAAACAAGGTCGAGCCGGCCGAGCAGTTCCATGGCGTACTGGACGAGCTGTCGCAGCGCGCCTTCAACGCCTATCGCGGCCTGGTCTATGAAACGCCCGGCTTCACCACCTATTTCCGTCAATCGACGGTGGTTTCCGAAATCGCCTCGCTGAACATCGGCAGCCGCCCGGCCTCACGCAAGGCCTCGGACCGCATCGAAGACCTGCGCGCCATTCCCTGGGTCTTCAGCTGGGCGCAATGCCGCCTGATGCTGCCGGGCTGGTACGGCTTCGGCTCGGCGGTGGACGGCTACCTGTCGGCCAACCCCGAAGGTCTGAGCGTGCTGCGCCGCATGCTCAAATCCTGGCCCTTCTTCGCCTCGCTGCTCTCCAACATGGACATGGTGCTGGCCAAGACCGACCTCGCCATTGCCTCGCGCTACGCCGAACTGGTGGCCGATGCCGAGCTGCGCCAGCGTATTTTCAGCTGCATCAAGGCCGAATGGGAGCTGACCCGCCAGCACCTGCTGAGCATCCTGGAACGCGACGAACTGCTGGCCGACAACCCGATGCTGCGCAACTCACTGAAACTGCGCGCGCCCTACATGGACCCGCTGAACCACCTGCAGGTCGAGTTGCTCAAGCGCCACCGCGCCGGCGACACCGACGAGCGCGTCGCCCGCGGCATCCACATCACGATCAACGGCATCGCCTCCGGCCTGCGTAACAGCGGTTAAAATGCGCCCATGGTGAACACTCTCAAACGCACGGTATTTTTCGTGTCCGACGGCACCGGCCTGACAGTCGAGGCCCTCGGTCACAGTCTGATGACCCAATTCGAAAACGTCGAATTCCAGCAGATTCGCATCCCCTTCCTCGATAGCGTGGAAAAGGCCCAGGAAGCGGTCGCCCGCATCAACGCCCAGGGCGAAAAAGACGGCATGCGCTCCATCGTCTTCACGACGCTGGTCAATCCGGAACTGTCCGACATCGTCCACCAGGCCGATGCCTTCTGCCTGTCCTATTTCGACTCTTTCCTCGCCCCGCTCGAAGCCGAGCTTGGCCTGAAATCGAACCACACGGTCGGCCGTTCGCACGGCTCCGCCGAAAGCTCCGAATACAAGAAGCGCATCGAGTCGATCAACTACACGCTGGCCCACGACGACGGCATCACCGACCGCGACCTCGAAGAAGCCGACGTCATCCTGGTCGCCGTCTCGCGCTGCGGCAAGACACCGACCTCGCTCTACCTGGCCATGCAGTTCGGTCTGAAGGCGGCCAACTTCCCGCTGATCCCGGAAGACTTCGACCGTGGTCGCCTGCCCGGCACGCTGGAAAAGCATCGCAGCAAACTGTTCGGCCTGACCATACAGCCCGAACGCCTCGCCCAGATCCGCGAAGAACGCCGCGCTGGCAGCAAGTACGCCTCGCTGGCCAACTGCCGCTTCGAAATCGCCGAAGCCGAAAAAATGATGCGCTGCGAAGGCATCCGCTGGCTCGATTCCTCGACCAAATCGATCGAGGAAATCTCGACCACCATCCTGCAGGAGTTGAAACTGCGGTGAACGGGTGAAAATCGGCTAAAAGCAATAAGGCGCACCGAGGTGCGCCTTATTGCTTTTTGTACTGTGTCTCTTTTCGACCCTAAGCGGCAGTTGGCTGCTTATCAAAGCGGACACTCACGTAGAGGTGACCGGCGCTGCGCGGCTTTATAGCTCAGCGTCCAGAGACGCGAAGCACGGGGTCGACAACCGGGTTATGCGTATTGCCTCGTACGCTCAAGAAGAATGTCGATGTTTTTGATTGGTTCATCAAAGTCCTTGGCGGCCAGCGTTTCTAGTTTATGAACAGCGGTGTTTCGGAAATCCTTTGTGTCCATCCATAGCTGCTTTGTGGGTTTGTCTGCCCGATAGAAAAGAACTGCCCCTGGTCTTTTGTCGGGCAGATTCAATTCCTTCGCTCTTTCAATAAGTTCCTTTTCGAAGACACCCCATTTGCCAAGAAATACGCCCAGTCGATTTTGAATTGGACTTTCGGCAGATAGGGTTAGCTCGGTTTCAAAAAGATTCTGAAACAGCGTTTTTGCAAGTGACAGGTAGGTTTGTACTCTCGCCAACTCGACTGTAATACCATTTCCAGAGTGGTAGAGCTGATTCCTTATCCGGTGATACCACTCTATTTCGTCAAGACTGACGCCCGTTAATCTTTCGCCAGCGAACTCTTCAAGTAAATCAAGCAGCGAGGGAAACGAGTTGCTTGCTTCTTCAAGTTGCTTTCTCGATGGTCCTTTTGTGCCCAACTTCCGTCGTGGAAGACTAAGAAAAGTTTTGACCATTAGCTCCACAGCGTTGTCGATGCTGATCATCGCTATTCGACGATCGAAGTCTCCATCGTGAGCAATGTGCCCAACCGCGTGTTGCAGCAGTTCTTTTGGGCCTTCAGACCAAGGGCCGTCCACGGCTATCTCCTACGTATAACGACAAGCTGTGGGGGGCTTACTATACGAGTGGGGCATGTGCAATTTCTCTGTTCGAGAATTCACTGGCCATGTAATACAGAAATTGCTGTGGCAAATTAGACACAATCTCTTGGATATGACCACCAAAACGACCAGCTAACAATTCATCAAAATATTGTGGCCTATAGCGGGTAACAGATCCGAGATAGTAGAACACCCCCCATATAGAGAGTATTTGTGGCAGAAGATCATCCTTCTCAGCATTTGGACACAAATAAAGATAGTATTTTCTATACGGAGGTATACGCATAATTGTCGCCCACACCTTAAACCTCACACTATCTACAAGGGTTCTAAGTTCATCAGACGGGCGATCTGTGTATGTAATGGTGTTAATCTGCTCAAATCTCAGTATTTTACGACCCCCTTCAATAAGTTCGGATTTTACTTCTCGAAATATTCCATCTAAGCCCGACTCATCTAATAGTAATTTTCTTGAAATATCAAATCGTGATAAGTCGTCAGCAAATAACTCGAACTCCATCCATATGGTCTTGCTGGCAGGGTCGCACATAAATTTTGGGCGATTAATTTCGATGAATCGTTCTTTTCTCCTTGAGCCATCACACCACATTCTATGCCCTTGCAGTAGTTGCCCTAAAAGATGTGAAAGCTCATATTCTTTGTTGTTTACTGTAAGAGCCGAACCTGTTAACGAAAGCATGAAATCGTCAAAGATGTTTGGCTTGTCTGGATTGGTGCTTTGCTGAGCATTAAGAAATGAGTTATAAAACTCGCGACCATTCGGCCTAACTCGCTCAGCCAAACCATGATAAGCTGCCCCATACTCTGCTCTTGTTCCTTTTAATAGAGCATAGGCTTTTGCAAGATTCAAAAAGCAGTAATAAATTAATAATGGTTTTGCGGCAACAATGGAAGAAGACTGTGAGCTCCTATAGAAATCCTCGGCTTGCTCGATAAAAGCAAGAGCCTGCCTCTTCGCCGGTTCTGGGCAATGTTCCTGAATGCTTTGATTAATTACACTCCATGGGTTAGCTGCGAATAACTTTGACTGCAGGCCATACCTACGGTTAGACCTTACGGTGGGATAAAGATTAAAGGGTATTTTTCTTCCCTTTATTTCAAGAATTTCGCCGTTTCTAGCATCAGGCAAACGTGTCATTGTTGTTACCTATTTCGTATAATTAGTAGTAGACGACAGAAGTCTCCAATAAGCTGGTCCTCTGCCCGATAAGCTGGAATACGCGACAGGCCGCAGCCCGTGCCTGCTGGGATTTTTCAGAAAAATGCATTTTATGCAGCATCTAGGCTAGAGACTGAAACCGAACATCTTGCCATTGTACTTATGTCGTTCATGCAATGGACATCTTGCTAAGCGTCTGCTTTGCAGAAATGTTCTGAACGGCCGCAGTTGGCCGATTGCTGCCTAGAACTAATTAGCTCAATCGCCGCCGCACGGCCTCGAACAAGCAAACAGCAGCCGCCGCACCCACATTCAGCGACTCGACCTCACCCGGCATGGGGATCTTGATGCGTAGCTGTGCCGCATCGATCAGTTCGTGACGTACGCCCTGCCCTTCGGCGCCGAAAATCCAGGCTACCGGGCCATCCCAGCGAGCAACGTAGAGCGAGGTTGCGCCGTCCAGACAGGTGACGGCGGTGGTGCCTTCATAACGGGCGATGAACTCCAGCAGGTCGGCGTCCTCGTGGATGGCCAGGACGAAATGAGCGCCCTGCCCGGCGCGCAATACCTTGGGCGACCACGCCGAGGCGCAGCCGGGCGACAGGATCGCTTGCGTGATACCGGCCGCGGCGGCCGTACGCAGCAGCGTGCCGACATTACCGGGGTCTTGCACGCCATCGAGCAAAATTGCGTCTTTTTGCCGGTGCACCGCAGCAGTCGCCTGCGGCATGGCCGCCACGGCCATCAGGCCGCTCGGTGTATCGACTGGAGCGATTTCGCGCAGCAAGGCATCGCTCAAGACGACAATTTCGCGGCCTTCGATAAAGCGGGCGATTTCGCCAGTCTGCTGGGCTGATTCACCGACGATCAAGGTCTCGACCGGGCCGATGGCCTGTTCATAGGCTTCGACCAGATGCACGCCATCGAGCACCGTCTGCCCGGATTTGCGTCGTTCGCGCCCGGATTCGGCCAGCCGCTTGAGCTGCTTGTAGAAAGCGTTGTCGCGCGACTGGATCAGTTTCATAGCAAGGAGAGTTGAGCCACCGGGCCGAAACTCTTGCGATGTACGGGCGAAGCGCCATGCGCCTGCAAGGCGGCGAAATGCGCGGCGGTCGGGTAGCCCATGTGGCGGTCGAAACCGTATTGCGGGTACAGGGCGTGCAACTCCAGCATGCCGGCATCGCGCACGGTCTTGGCGAGAATCGAGGCGGCGGCAATCGAGGCGATCTTGCCGTCACCCTTGACCACGGCCTCAACCGGAATTTCAAGCTTGGGGCAACGGTTGCCATCGACCAGCGCTGAAGTCGGTCGGACGGCCAAGCCAGCCACGGCGCGCTGCATGGCGAGCATGGTGGCATGCAGGATGTTGAGACGGTCGATTTCCTCGATGTTGGCTTCGGCAACGCACCACGCCACGGCCTTCTCGCGGATTTCCTCGGCCAGGGCAACGCGTTTCTTCTCGGAGAGTTTCTTCGAGTCGTTCAAGCCTTGGATCGATCTGGCCGGGTCGAGAATCACCGCGGCCGCAACCACCGGCCCGGCCAGCGGTCCGCGGCCGGCCTCGTCGATACCGCAGACGAGGCCTTCGGGAACGATCAGGCCAGACATTGCAAGACCGCCTGTGCGGCCTTTTCGGCGGTGTTCTGGCGCAATTGCAGGTGTAGCTCAGTGAAAGCCGCCTCGACCGCTTCGGCGTTTTCCTTGTCTTGATACTGCTTGACCAGGGCTTCGCAGAGGTTTTCCGCTGTCGCCTCGTTTTGCAGTATCTCCGGCACCACGAAGCGTCCAGACAGGATATTGGGCAAACCGACGTAGGGTAGATAGGCCATGCGCTTCATCAGCCAGTAGGAGAACTTGGCGATCTTGTAGGTGATGACCATCGGCCGCTTGAGCAACGCGGCTTCTAGCGTCGCCGTGCCGCTCGCCACCAGCGAGACGTCGGCGGCGCCAAGCGCGTCCTGGGCATGGCCGAACAACAGGCGGAACGGCACGTCGCTGGCCTGCTGACGGTAGATCGCCGCTTCGAACTGGAGTCGCGTCTCGCGGGTCGCCAAGGGCACAACGAACTGGGCATTCGGCAAATGACGCTCACGAATCAGCTGCGCTGTCTGCACGAAGGTATCGGCCATCATTTCGAGTTCGCCGCGACGGCTACCCGGCAGCATGGCAAAAATCGGCACGCTGCGCGGCAGTTCCAGCTTCTCGCGTACCAACTGTTTGTTGGTCTGCAGCGGAATGATGTCGGCCATAGGATGCCCGACATAGGTCACCGGTATACGCTCTTTCTCGTAGAGCGGCGGCTCCATCGGGAAGAGCGCCAGCACGCGATTGGCGGCTCGGGCGATTTTCTTGATGCGCCCACCGCGCCAAGCCCAGATCGAAGGGCTGACGTAATGCATGGTACGCACGCCTGCCGAGCGCAGGTCGGTTTCCAGGCCCAGGTTGAAATCGGGTGCATCGACACCGATGAAAATATCCGGCTTGAGGTCGAGAAGGCGTTTCTTCAATTGCCGACGGATGCCGGCAATCTCGCGATAATGCTTGAGCGCATCCCAATAGCCCATGACCGATAGCTTGTCCATCGGCCACCAGGAATCGAAGCCCTGCGCCTGCATCTTCGGCCCGCCGATGCCGTAGAAAATAGCATCCGGCAGGTGCTGCTTGAGCGCCGCAATCAGATGGCTGGCCAGGAGATCCCCGGAGGCCTCTCCCGCCACCATGGCAATCCGTACTGCGCTCCCCATATCAGCGGATGATGCCCCGCTTGGAGACCTCGAGGAAATCGACGAAGCGCTGCACGTCCGGCTGGGTCTTGGCATCCTCGATCAGCTTGGTCTTGGCCTCTTCCAGCATCAGGCCGGACTTGTACAAGGTACGGTAGGCACGTTTCAGGGCCAGCAGCGAATCGGCATTGAAGCCACGACGCTTCAGGCCTTCGACGTTGATGCCGTAGGGCTGCGCGGTGTTGCCAGCCGCCATCAGATAAGGCGGCACATCCTGCAGGATGACGGTGCTGACCGCAGTCATCACATGCGCGCCAATGCGGCAGAACTGATGCACGCCCGTAAATCCACCGAGAATCGCCCAGTCGTCGACCACCACGTGACCGGCCAACGAGGCATTGTTGGCAAAGGTGCACTTGTTGCCGACAACACAGTCGTGGGCGATATGCACGTAGGCCATGATCCAGTTGTCGTCACCGATCGTGGTCGCGCCGCGATCCTGGATGGTACCGAGATTGAAGGTGCAGAATTCACGGATCGTGTTGCGGTCGCCGATTTCCAGACGGGTCGGCTCGCCGGCGTATTTCTTGTCCTGCGGCACTTCACCGAGCGAGCAGAACTGGAAGATACGGTTATCACGACCGATGGTCGTGTGCCCCTTGATCACGGTGTGCGGACCGATCACGGTGTTGTCGCCGATTTCGACATGCGGACCGATGATCGAGTAAGCCCCGATCTCGACGTTGTTGCCGATCCGTGCGGCCGGATCGACGAGTGCGGTCGGATGAATCATCTTACAGTTCCCGCTTGGCGCACATCAGGCGTGCTTCAGCCGCCAACTGACCGTCGACACGGGCTTCAGCCTTGAACTTCCAGACGCCACGCATCTGACGCTCGATCTCGACATGCAGGTGCAACTGATCGCCCGGCATGACCGGACGCTTGAAACGCGCATCGTCGATGCCGGCAAAGTAGAACACGTCATTTTGCGTCGGCTTCTTGTCTTCGGTCTTGAACGAGAGAACGCCGGCAGCCTGGGCCAGTGCTTCCATGATCAGCACGCCCGGCATGACTGGGTGGTGTGGAAAATGGCCGACGAAAAACGGTTCGTTGATGGTGATGTTCTTGTAGGCATGGATGGACTTGCCCGGCACGACCTCGACCACGCGGTCGATCAGCAGGAACGGGTAACGGTGCGGCAAGTACTGCAGAATCTCATGGATATCCATTAATTAACCCTCTGTGTTCTTATCTTGAAGTTTCTTTTCGAGCTCGGCGACACGGTCAGCCAGCTTTGACAGGCGGCGGATGTGCGACGCATTGCGCATCCAGTGTTCGTAAGTATCGAGCGGGAAAACGCTCGCATAGACGCCGTTCGGCTCGATGATGCTGCGCATGACGGTGCTTCCACCGGAAATCGTCGTATTCGGCGCGATGTTCAGATGGCCGCTGACCATTGCCGCTCCACCGATGATGCAATGTTCGCCGAGCGTAGTGCTACCCGCCAAACCTGCGCAGCCAGCGATGACCGAATAGGGACCGACATTGCAGTTGTGGCCGATCATGACCATGTTGTCGAGCTTGCAACCGTCGCCGACCAGGGTATCTTCCATCGCCCCGCGGTCGATAGTCGTATTGGCCCCGATTTCGACATCGTCGCCAATCGTCACTGCACCGATCTGCGGAATCTTTACCCACTCCTTGCCGTCCGGTGCAAAACCGAAGCCATCGGCACCGATTACTACCCCAGCATGCAGGATGGCACGCCTGCCGATCCGGCAGCCGTGATAGATCGTGACGTTCGGATAAAACAAGCTGTCAGCACCGATAGCGACACTGTCGCCGATCACGCAACCGGCGTGAATCCGAACATTTTCACCCAGCGATACATTTTTGCCGATACAAACGTTCGGCCCAATGACGGCTGAATCCGGAATCGGTGAAAAGCTGACGACCGAAGCATGAACGCCAACCAGCGAGTCGCTTGCGGGATTCAGTAAGGTCGCAACCCGAGCGTAATATGCGTAGGGATTTGCCGTGACGATACGCGCACCGCCAAACTGATCGGCAGCATCCGGTGCCAGAATCACAGCCGACGCTTGCGTCGTCTGCAATTGATTACGATAGCGCTTGTTGGCAAGAAAGGTAATTTGCCCAGCGCCTGCCGAAACAAGAGTGGCTACCTGCGAAATTCGGATTTCGCCGTCCCCAAGCACATCGCCGCCCAAGCGGGCGGCGATTTCTGCCAGAGTGAGGACGATACCGCCCTCGCCAGCCATTACTTGGCGTCCGACAGCGCCTTGATCACGCGGTCGGTAATATCCAGACGCGGGCTGACCCAGACGACGTCCTGCAGGATCAGATCGAATTTTTCGGCTTCGGCGATCTGCTTGATGGCCTTGTTGGCCTTCTCGATCACTGCGGCATTTTCTTCGTTCTGGCGCAGATTCAGGTCTTCACGGAATTCACGCTGGCGACGCTGGAATTCACGCGACAGTTCGCCAAATTCCTTTTCCTTTGAACGGCGCTCGTTTTCCGACATCGTCACGGAATTCTTTTCGAGATTTTCCTGCAAGCCTTGCAACTGCTTGGCCATGCGCTGCAACTCTTGATCGCGCTTGGCAAATTCGCCTTCGAGCTTCTTCGCTGCCTTCTGTGCCGCAGGCGCATCACGGAAAATACGCTGGGTATTGACGTAACCCACTTTCAATTCAGCCGCTTCGACACCGGTAGTCAACAGAGCAGACAATAACGCTGCCAATACAACGAACTTCGCTTTCAACTTGAAACTCCTGAATTAAAAAGTAGTACCCAACTGGAATTGGAAGGCTTCTGATTTATCGCCATCCTTCTTGTTGATTGGTTTGCCAAAACTGAACTTCAGCGGCCCGATGGGAGATATCCATGCAGCCGAGAGACCGGTAGAGTAGCGCAATTCACCCAGATCAAGTTTCTGACCCTCTCCATAAACTTGGCCAACATCAACAAACCAACCCATACGGAAATTCTTCTCGACACCCGGCAAACCCCAGAAAAGCTCCGAACTACCGACAAGCTTCCGATTACCGCCAATACGATAATCGCCACCGTTTGCATCAGCATAGACTGGGCCAAGTGACGAAGCTTTGTAACCGCGTACGGAATTGACACCCCCAGCATAGTAGTTCTTGAAGAACGGCAAATCTTTACCACCATAGCCATTCGCCTGACCATATTCGCCACTCAGCATCCAAGTAAATTTGGAGGTCAGCGGGATGAAATGCTGGAGTTGATAGCCAGCACGATAGTAGGTCAAATCTGCCCCAGGAACACTCAACTCCAAAGAAGCCTTCTGGACCGTACCACGGGTTGGCAGGAAAAAGCTGTCCTTCCCATCACTAGACCATGAAAGGGTCAAAGGAACAGAAAGATTGCGGTCGCCAAATTTATTTACGAAGTCCTTGTAATACTGAGGACTATCGTCGTAAGTGGTGATTGAGGTCAAGTCAAGACCAAGACCGATACCAAGAGACTCTTTTTCGCCAATTGGGAAACCAAATCTGATTGACCCACCCTCCGAAACAGAGGAATAGTAGGCAATAGCCGTACTAGCCGTGTTCACGGTTCTGTAATAAACATCAAACCCCTGACTCACACCATCAACCGTGAAATATGGGTTTGTGTAAGAGAACACATAGGTACGATAGGACTTCGCAGAATTTACCGTAATACCAACGTTGTTGCCACTACCTAGGAAGTTGTTCTGTGCAATGGAACCGGAGAGAATGATCTTGTCGGTACTAGAAGTACCGACACCCAGCATCAGGTTACCCGTTGGCTTCTCGGTCACATTGACATTAACATCCAATTGGTCGGCCGTTCCAGCAACCGCAGGAGTTTCTACAGCAACTTCGCTAAAGAAACCCAACTTATCGATACGCTGCTTGGACGCAGTCACCTTGTCTGCATCGTACCAGGCACCTTCCATCTGACGCATCTCGCGTCGAACCACTTCGTCACGCGTCTTGGTGTTACCGGTAACATTGATACGGCGAACATAAACGCGTTTACCTGGATCAACGAAGACAGTGAAGGCTACATTGCGTTTTTCCTTGTCGATTTCCGGCATGGCATTGACGTTGGCAAAGGCATAACCCTCTTTGCCCAGACGATCGCCGATGGCTTTGGTCGAATCGTTCAGACGCTCACGGGAGAAAACATCACCCGGTTTGACGAGAACCAGCTTCTTGAGCTCTTCTTCGGAAATCGCAAAATCACCTGCCAACTTGATCGATGAGACCTGATAACGCTCGCCTTCGTTGATATTGACGGTGATATAAACATCCTGCTTGTCCGGCGAAATCGACACTTGGGTCGATTCGACAGCAAACTCCAGATAGCCTTGGTTCATGTAGAAGGACTTCAGCTTCTCGAGGTCAGCCGACAACTTCTGGCGCGAATACTGGTCGTTCTTGGTGTACCAGGTCAGCCAGCCCGGCGTCGTCAACTCGAATTGACTGACCAGCTCTTTTTCCTTGAACGCATTGGCGCCGACGATATTGATCTGCTTGATCTTGGCGGCCGCACCTTCTTCGATATTGAAGTTGATGCCCACGCGATTGCGTTCCAGCGGCGTCACGGTCGTCGTAATATTGGCCGCGTACTTGCCACGCGTCAGATATTGGCGCTTCAGTTCCTGCTCGGCCTTATCGAGCAAAGCGCGATCGAAGATACGACCTTCGGCAATACCGGTTTCCTTCAACGCCTTGATGATCACATCCTTGTCGAACTCCTTGAGACCGACAAAATTGATCGTGGAAATGGCCGGGCGCTCCTGCAGCACGACAACCATCACGTCGCCATCGACCTCAACCCGAACGTCCTTGAAGAAGCCCGTAGCAAACAAAGCCTTGATCGACTGCGCGGCTTTTTCGTCATTCAACATGTCGCCGACCTTGACAGGCAAGTAGCTGAACACGGTACCGGCTTCGGTCCGCTGGATGCCTTCGACCCGGATATCCTTAACGGTAAAAGGCTCGAATGCGAACACAGACCCGGAGAACATGCCGGCAATGAGGACGGATAACAGGGATTTTTTCATCGTTCAGCCGTTAAAAAGGCGGTTCAGGTCGTTGAAAAATGCGAAAGCCATCAGGACGAACAAGATGGAAAGCCCAATCTGTTGGGATATTTCCATCGCCCGCTCGGAAAGCGGACGGCGTCTGACGACTTCTATCATATGATACATCAAATGCCCGCCATCCAGCACCGGAACGGGCAGTAGATTCAAGACGCCGAGGCTGATGCTGACCAGCGCCATGAACTTCAGGTAGTAATCCATTCCCAACCGGGCCGACTGCCCGGCGAAATCGGCGATAGTCACCGGCCCGGAAAGGTTTTTCCAGGAAACCTCGCCGACCAACATCTTGCCGAACATGACGACGCTGAATACCGTTTTTTCCCAGGTTTCGTTCAACGCCTTGTAGCCGGCCTCCAAGACACCATAGCGGACGAATGTTTTCAATGGCCGTTGTATCCCGGGTACCTCGGCAACTGCCACCCCGATTTTTCCAATTAGCTGTCCGCGCTCGGAAATTGCCTCCGGAACGATGTGCACCGCAGCAGTTACCCCATCACGAACATATTCAACACGCAACTCGCGCCCTGGCGATTTGCGAACCGCGCCAACCAAATCCATCCAATGACGAACCGGCGAACCATCGATACCAACGACCAGATCCCCCGGCAGCAAACCAGCCCGATCTCCGGGGCCACCGGCAACCAGTTTGCCGATCACCGCAGGCAATTCCGGTCGATAGCCGCGCAAACCGAGACGTTCGAAACCATCGCCCTCCCAACCGGTTTCGGCGACTACATTCAGATAGAGTCGACGGATTGCAACATAGCCCTGCTCGTCAACGGTTTCTAGTTCGACGCTCTCTTGCTCAGCGGCTTTCTGCAGCACACGCCAACGAAAATCGTTCCACGTGCCAACCGTCTCGCCATCGATCTTGCGCACCTGCTCGCCGTTCCGGATTGACGCCATCGCAGCTGGCGTGTCTTCCGGCGGAGCGCCGAGAATGGGCAGCAACTCTTCGCTACCGAGCATGAATACCGCCCAATACAAAAGGATGGCCAGGAAAAAATTGGCCAGCGGTCCGGCCGCGACGATCAGACTACGAACTCCGACGCCCTGGCGATTGAAGGCACGATGCACTTCATTGGCCGCAACGTCGCCTTCGCGCTCATCCAGCATTTTGACGTAGCCACCCAGCGGAAAGACGCTGACGGCCCACTCGGTCTGATCCTTCCCGTATTTTCGCGACCACAGGATACGCCCGAAGCCGAGCGAGAAGCGCAAGACCTTGACGCCGCACCAGCGCGCCACCAGGAAATGCCCCAGTTCATGGAAGACAATCAAAACCCCAAGTACGACGAGGAAAGCGGTGAGATAGAACAGGAAGTTGCTCACGCGAACTCGCGTTCCCGAATCAACTGCCGAGCCAGGTTGCGTGCTTCGTTATCAGCTGCCAATACGTCGTCCAGATTCCCCTCATGGCGGGCCGGCAGCCGCTCGAGGACCGTTTCATTAACTTCGGCAATTCCAAGGAAAGGTAGTTCGCCGTCAAGAAACGCCGCAACGGCCACTTCGTTCGCTGCATTCAAGATGGCTGGCGCCGTCGCGCCAGTCTGCAACACATCGTAAGCCAGGCGCAGGCAACGGAAACGTTCAAAATCCGGCGCAAAGAAATCCAGACGTCCAACCTTGAACAGGTCGAGTGGACCAACGCCGGCAGCAATGCGCTCCGGCCACGCCATGGCGTAGGCAATCGGCGTTCGCATATCTGGATTGCCCAGTTGAGCAATGACCGAGCCATCGACATATTGAACCGCCGAGTGAATGACGCTCTGCGGATGCACCACCACCTGGATCATTTCCGGTGGCGCATCGAACAACCAGCGGGCTTCGATGACCTCCAGCCCCTTGTTCATCATCGTCGCCGAATCAACGGAAATCTTGCGTCCCATCACCCAGTTGGGATGCGCGCAGGCCTGTTCGGGCGTCACGTGGCGCAAGCCATCCAACGGCGTTTCGCGGAAAGGCCCTCCCGAAGCCGTCAGCAGTATTTTTTCGACACCACAGGCACGCAAACCGCGTGAAAAACCCTGTGGCAGTGCCTGAAAAATGGCGTTATGTTCGCTGTCCACCGGTAAAAGGGGCGCTCCGCTTTGCTCAACAGCCTGCATGAACAGTTCGCCGGCCATGACCAGAACTTCCTTGTTGGCCAACAAGACACGCTTGCCCGCCTGCGCCGCCGCCAAGGTTGGCGCCAGACCGGCAGCGCCAACGATAGCCGCCATGACCATATCCGCTTCTGGCAGGGTCGCCGCCGAGACCAAGGAGGCCTCACCCCACAGCACCTCAATGGAGCTACCAGCAGCCTGCAACTGCTGGCGCACTTCGGCCGCGGTAGCATCGTCGCCAACGACCGCCAGTAGCGGCTTGAATTCCAGGCAGTCGGCCACCAGGCGTTCGACCTGTCGGTGTGCCGTCAGCGCAACAACGCGATAGCGGTCCGGATGGCGCCTGACAACATCAAGTGTGGATTGCCCAATCGAGCCCGTCGCGCCGAGTACGGTCAGCCCTTGCATGGATCAGCCCAACGCTGCCAGCAGCAACGCAATCAACGGCAGCGCCGCCGTATGGCTGTCGATGCGATCCAGAACGCCACCATGACCGGGCAACAGCTGGCTGCTGTCCTTCATGCCGGCCTGGCGTTTGAGCATGGACTCGAACAAGTCACCGGAAATGGACACCAAGGTCAACAGCGGCATCGCCAAAAGCAGCAACACTGTCCGGCCGATTGAAAACCCTTCGCTGCACCACATGGTGACCAACGTAAGCAGCGTGACCGAGAACATCGCCCCGTAGGCACCTTCCCAAGTCTTGCCTGGACTGATGTTCGGCGCCAGCTTGCGCTTGCCGAACGCACGCCCAAAGAAATAGGCCGCGATATCGGCCAGCGCCACCAGCAAAAGGGCACCGAAAAGCCAGGCCGGACCATGGCCACGCACCGCTATCAAGGCAAACCACGTAGGCAGCAGCACGACCAACCCAACGAGCAACATCTTCCAGACCGACTTGACCTCCCAGCGGGCCCGCAACCAGAAGGGCACAATGCCAAGCCAGAAGGCAACCGACAACCATAGTGCAACCGTACCCAAGCGCTGGAGTTGCGCAGCATCGAGCAGAAGTGCAGCGCCCGCTGCCAATACTCCTACCATGACCCCAAAGCCTATCTGGCCGACCTTGGCGAAAGAAGCAAGGCGGGCGAACTCCCAAGCCGCGATGCCGGTAATGGCCGCGGTCAGCAGTGCCCAACTTGGCGCATCCAGGAAAAAAATAGCCGGAATCAGCAGCGCAGCGATAACCAGCGCCGTGATGACGCGCGTCTTAAGCATTCGGTTTTTCCGTCAATTGCTCGCTGGTACGGCCAAATCGACGCTCGCGTTGCTGGTAGGAAACAATCGCCTTGTCGAACTCGGCTGCATCGAAATCCGGCCACAGGGTCGGCGTGAAATACAACTCGGTATAGGCCAGTTGCCACAACAGAAAGTTGCTGATGCGCTCCTCGCCGCCGGTGCGGATGAATAGATCAGGTTCGGGCGCAAAATGCATCGACAGATAGGGCTCGAGGTCACTCTCTTCCCAGCCCACTTGTTTGTCCGGTTGGGCAACGAGCATACGGTTAACTGCCTGCATGATGTCCCACCGACCGCCATAATTGGCGGCGATGGTTAGATCGAGACGATCGTTGTGTGCCGTTTTTTCCTCGGCCTCGCGAATCAGCTGCTGGAGCTTGGGATCGAAGCGCCCGAGATCGCCGATTACACGCAGGCGGACTCCGTTCCGATCGAGCTTCTCTACCTCCTGCTGAAGGGCTTTGACGAACAACTCCATCAACAGGCTGACCTCTTCGGCCGGACGGCGCCAATTTTCCGACGAAAACGCAAACAGCGTCAGATAACGGATGCCGCGCTCCAGGCAGGTGCGCACCATTTCGCGCACCAACTCGACCCCTTTGACATGACCAGCGACACGTGGCAGGAAGCGTTTTTTCGCCCAGCGGCCGTTACCGTCCATGATTACGGCGACGTGCTTGGGCACCGCCGCCGCTTGCGGTATCTGTCGCGTCGAACTGGAGAAAAGTGCCATTCAGGCAGAACGTGCCGAAAGGGCTTAAATCTGCATTAACTCGGCTTCTTTGGCCGCGAGCATCTTGTCGACTTCGGCAATGAACTTGTCGGTCAGCTTCTGGACGTCGTCCTGCGCCTTACGCTCGTCATCTTCCGGAATATCGCCCTTCTTCAGCGCATCTTTCAGATGGGTATTGGCATCGCGACGCAGGTTGCGGATGGCCACCTTGGCTCCCTCCCCTTCGTGCTTGACGACCTTGATCATTTCCTTGCGACGCTCTTCGGTCAGCGCTGGCATCGGCACGCGAATCAGATCGCCCTGGGTCGCCGGATTGAGGCCGAGGTCGGAATCGCGAATCGCCTTTTCCACCTTCTGCACCATGTTCTTTTCCCACGGCTGCACACCGAGGGTGCGCGAGTCGACCAAGGTGATGTTCGCCACCTGGTTCACCGGCACCGGAGAACCGTAATAATCGACCATCACATGATCGAGCAGGCCGGTGTGAGCACGCCCGGTACGAATCTTCTGGAGGTCGGCTTTCAAGGCCTCCAGCGACTTGTTCATCTTGTTCTCTGCGTTTTTCTTGAGTTCAGCAATCATCTATCTCTCCCTCAGCAATAGACCAGCGTTCCTTCGTCTTCACCACAGACGATGCGTTTCAACGCACCCGCCTTGAAGATCGAGAAAACGTTGATCGGCAGTTTCTGATCACGGCAAAGCGCGAAGGCCGTCGCATCCATGACCGCCAAATTCTTCGAAATCGCCTCGTTGAAACTGATCTTGTCGTAACGCGTCGCGGACGGATCTTTTTTCGGGTCGGCGGTATAGATGCCGTCAACCTTGGTTGCCTTGAGCACGATTTCCGCGCCAATTTCCGACCCGCGCAAAGCTGCTGCGGTATCGGTCGTGAAGAAGGGGTTGCCGGTACCGGCACCGAAGATCACGATCTTCCCTTCTTCCAGGTAGCGGATGGCTTTGCCGCGGATATACGGCTCGACCACCTGCTCGATATTCAGGGCCGACTGCACGCGGGCATTCAGGCCGGTTTGACGCATCGCGTCGGACAGTGCCATGGCGTTCATCACCGTGGCCAGCATGCCCATGTAATCTGCCGTGGCGCGATCCATCCCGGTGGCCGTACCAGCCATACCGCGGAAGATGTTGCCACCGCCGATCACGACGCCGATTTCCACACCCAGATCGGCGACCGCCTTGATCTCTCCACAAATTTCCGAAATGGTTTTCGGATTGATGCCGTAGGCATCATTGCCCATCAGGGCCTCACCGGAGAGTTTCAGGAGGATGCGCTTGTACTTGGGTGCGGTCATCGGCAGTCCTTTCAATTACTTCTTGGCAGCGGCGGCAGCCGCTTGTGCAGCAACTTCGGCAGCGAAGTCGTCAACCTTCTTCTCGATGCCTTCACCAACGATAAGCAGCATGAAGCCAGCGACGGAAGCGCCCTTGGCCTTCAGCAGTTGCTCAATGGTTTGCTTGCCGTCTTCAGCCTTGACGAAAACCTGACCGAGCAGGGTTACGTCCTTCAGATACTTCTGAACGGTACCTTCGGCGATCTTTTCCAGCATGGCTTCCGGCTTGCCGGCTTCGCGAGCCTTTTCGATAGCAACGCGACGTTCGGTCTCCAGCAGTTCGGCAGAAACGCCCGAGGCATCCAGAGACTTCGGCTTGGAAGCAGCGATGTGCATCGCCAGATCCTTGCCCAGTTGCTCGTCGCCACCGATCACGTCGACCACAACACCAACCTTGGCGCCGCCGTGGATGTAGGAAACCAGCTTACCCTTGGCATCAAAGCGGACGAAGCGGCGGATCGACATGTTTTCACCGATCTTGCCGACCAGCGCGGTGCGGGTCGACTCGACAGTGCCTTCACCCATCGGCAGCGCGGACAGCGCAGCGACGTCGGCCGGATTATGCTCGGCAACCAGCTTGGCACAGCCGTTAGCCAGCGCGATGAAGTCATCATTCTTGGCAACGAAATCGGTTTCGGAGTTCACTTCGATGATCGCACCGGTCTTGCCATCAGCGGAGATGCTGACTGCAACGATACCTTCGGCAGCAATACGGGCGGCCGCCTTGGAGGCCTTGTTGCCCAGCTTGACGCGAAGGATTTCTTCGGCCTTGGCCATGTCGCCATCGGCTTCGGTCAGCGCCTTCTTGCATTCCATCATCGGGGCGTCGGTCTTGCCACGCAGTTCCGCCACCATGCTTGCGGTAATAGCCGCCATATATTTTCTCCTGAGCTATAGAACAGGCGGAGCTTGTCGCCCCGCCGTTACAACCTTATTTATTCGGCAGATTCTTCGACTTCGACGAACTCGTCGTCGCCGCCAGCGGCGACGATGTCGGCCACAACCTGGCTACGGCCTTCGAGGATGGCATCGGCCACGCCGCGGGCGTACAGTTGGATGGCACGGGAAGAGTCGTCATTACCCGGGATGACGTAGTCCACGCCTTCCGGAGAGTGGTTGGTATCGACCACGCCGATGACCGGGATACCCAGCTTGCTGGCTTCGGTGATGGCGATCTTGTGGTAACCAACGTCGATGACGAAGATAGCGTCCGGCAGACCGGCCATATCCTTGATGCCGCCAATGGACTTCTGCAGCTTTTCCAGTTCGCGACGGAAGGTCAGCGCCTCCTTCTTCGGCATGCGCTCGAGGTCGCCGGCTTCAACGGCCAGTTCCATTTCCTTCAGACGCTTGATGGAGGTCTTGACGGTCTTGAAGTTGGTCAGCATACCGCCCAGCCAGCGCTGGTCGACGTACGGGGCACCGGCGCGCTGCGCTTCTTCGGCAACGATTTCACGGGCCTGGCGCTTGGTACCAACGAAGAGGATGTTGCCGCGATTGGACGCCAGCTTCTTCACGAAACCCATGGCTTCGTTGTACTTGGTCAGGGTCTTTTCGAGGTTGACGATGTGAATCTTGTTGCGAGCACCGAAGATGTACGGGGCCATCTTGGGGGACCAGAAACGGGTTTGGTGACCGAAGTGGACACCGGCTTCCAGCATTTCGCGCATGGTAACGGACATGTAAAACTCCTTTAAGGGTTGAACCGCCACCCGCCGTAAACGTCCGTCATTCTTTGATTTTGACGAACACCCTTAAGCGGCAGGTGTGAGGATTTTGACCGCGCACACCATGTGCGTCGGCCATTTTTCCGCCTTGTCCGGCAGGAAAAACTTGTCGATTATAGCACCAGAATCGCCGCCGAGACAGATCAATAGCCGTTCTGCTTCAACGCCAGTAGCTGCAGCATCCGCCCGAGATAGGGTTGCCAATCGGGCATTTCGAGGCCGAAATCGGACTCCAGGCGAGAACAATCGAGGCGGGAGTTGGCTGGCCGACGAGCCGGCGTCGGGTATTCGGCCGTGGTGATCGCGTTGATCGCCTCCGGTTGCAGCAGCAGGTCGAAACCCGGCGTTTCATCCGCCAAGGCCACGATGGTTCGGGCGAATTCGCACCAGCTGACCGGATTGGCAGCAGCCAGATGATAGAGTCGGTTTTCGTCCTTTTCGAGCAGTGCACCGCGGCGCAGCATCGCCAGGACGATTCCGGTCACCGTCGAAATCATCGCTGCCGGTGTCGGCGAACCGATCTGGTCGGCCACCACGTTCAGTGTTTCGCGTTCGCGCGCCAGACGCAGGATGGTCTTGACGAAATTGCCGCCGCGCGCACCGAACACCCAGCTAGTGCGAAAGATCAGCGACCGGCCGCCGACCGCCCGGATCGCTCCCTCGCCGGCCAACTTGGTCCGACCATAGACGCTTTGCGGATCGGTCGCATCGGTTTCGACATAGGGTGCAGCCTTGGTACCGTCATAGACATAGTCGGTCGAGTAATGCACCAGCGTGGCAGCGAGGGCCTTGCACTCCTCCGCCAGCACGCCGGGCGCCTCGGCATTCACCCGGGTCGCCACGGCCACATCGGATTCCGCCTTATCCACGGCAGTGTAGGCCGTGGCATTGACGACAAGACTGGGCCGGACGACGCGAACCAGGGAACGAACCGCCGCCAGATCGGACAAATCGCATTCGCCACGCCCACAGGCGACCACCTTGCCATGCGGTGCCAGCGAGCGCTGCAACTGCCAACCGACCTGCCCGTCCTTACCCAGCAGAAGTATCGTCATCGCCGTTAATCCCATTGCACGCGAACCCGCGCAGTATGCCACTTTCCGGCCACCCGGCTTTGCGAAACGATGGGCATCATTTATCCTTCAATATCCCCAAAGCACCAAAGACCTACCATGAGCATCACCATCAAGACCCCGGAAGACATCGAAAAAATGCGGATTGCCGGGCGTCTGGCCAGCGAGGTTCTCGACTATGTCGAGCCCTTCGTCAAAGTTGGCGTCACCACCGAAGAACTCGACCGTCTGTGCCATGACTACATGGTCAACGTTCAAGGCTGTATTCCGGCACCGCTGAATTATTCCCCTTCGGGTTACGACCCCTACCCCAAATCGATCTGCACCTCGGTCAACCAACAGGTCTGCCACGGCATTCCCGGCGACCGCGTGCTGAAGAACGGCGACATCATCAACCTCGACATCACGACGATCAAGGACGGCTACCACGGCGACACCAGCCGCATGTTCATCGTCGGCGAAGGTTCGATCCAGGCCAAGCGCCTGTGCGAGATCACCTTCGAATGCATGTGGTTGGGCATTTCGGTCGTCAAGCCGGGGGCCCATCTTGGCGATATCGGCGCGATCATCCAGAAGCACGCCGAAAACAACGGCTATTCAGTCGTGCGCGAATTCTGCGGCCACGGCATCGGCACGAAATTCCACGAAGACCCGCAGGTTCTGCACTACGGCAAGGCCGGCACCGGCCCCAAGCTCGAACCGGGCATGATCTTCACCATCGAACCGATGATCAATGCCGGCAAGGCGGCGATCCGCGAACTGTCCGACGGATGGACCATCGTCACCAAGGACCGCAGCCTTTCGGCGCAGTGGGAACACACGGTACTGATCACCGAAACCGGCTATGAAATCATGACGCTTTCTGCCGGTTGCCGGCCGAAACCCGACTGGATCAAATAATGCCTATCGATGTCGCTGCCCTGCGGGCTGAAGTCAAAGCCAAACAAAACGAACTCCAGCAACGATACCAACAGGACGGCGACACCCAGGCTCTGCTGACCGACCGCTGCCGACACGTCGACAGCGTCTTGACCCGCTTATGGGAATCTTTCGAATTCCCGAGCGGAGTCGCACTCGCCGCCGTCGGCGGCTACGGCCGCGGAGAGCTCTATCCGTCTTCAGACATCGATCTCCTGATCCTGTTGCCGCAGGAAGCTTCCGCCGCAACGCAGGCAAAACTGGAAGCCCTGGTCAGCAACTTCTGGGATATCGGCCTCGAAATCGGACACAGCGTGCGGACGGTGCAGGAATGCATCGACGAAGCCTCCGGCGACATCACCGTACAAACCGCTTTGCTTGAATCGCGTCTATTGACCGGCAACCAGAAGCTGTTCACCACTTTCGTGAAGCGCCTGCACGGCCACCTCGACCCGCTGACCTTCTGCCAGGCCAAGCGCCTGGAGCAACAGGAGCGCTACCTGCGCTTCAACGAGACGCCCTATAGCCTGGAGCCCAATTGCAAGGACTCCCCCGGCGGCTTGCGCGACCTGCAGGTCATATTCTGGATCGCCAAGGCGGGTGGCTACGGTGCCACCTGGAAGGAACTCGAAGACAGCGGCATCGTCACACCGGAAGGCCGCCTGCAGGCCGAGGAGTGCGAACGTTATCTGACGCAGCTACGCATCCGCCTGCACCTGATGCTCGGTCGCCGCGAGGACCGCCTGCTGTTCGATTATCAGAACAATCTGGCCGCCCAATACGGTTTTGTGACTGACGAAGCCAAGCGCGCTTCCGAAAAGCTGATGCAGGAGTACTACCGCAACGCCAAGGCGGTCACCCTGATCAATACCATCCTGCTGCAGAACATGGAGGCGGCCCTGTCGCCCGAAAGCGAACAGGTACCGCAACCGATCGACGACCATTTCCAGTCGGTTGGACATTTGCTCGACATCCGTCATGAAGACCTGTTCAACTACCATCCGGAAGCCATTCTCGACAGCTTCCTGATCATGCAGGAAAGCCACGACCTGCAGGGCATGACGGCGCAGACCCTGCGCGCCCTGTGGCGGGCGCGTGACCTGATCAACCCGGAATTCCGCGCCAATCCGGTGCACCGCGCCCAGTTCATGAAACTCTTCAAGAGCGAGCGCGGCATCGTTCATGAATTCCGCCGGATGAACCAACTGGACATCCTCGGCGCCTACCTGCCCAACTTCGGCCGCATCGTCGGCCAGATGCAGCACGACCTCTTCCACGTCTACACCGTGGATCAGCACATCCTGCAGGTCATGCGCAACCTGCGCCGGTTCACGATGAGCGAATATGCCCACGAATACCCGCTGTGCTCGCGGGTCATGAGCGAATTCGGCCAGCCCTGGCTGCTCTACGTCGCTGCTCTCTTCCACGACATCGCCAAGGGACGCGGTGGCGATCACTCGGAAAAAGGCACGGTCGATGCGCAAGCGTTCTGCGAAGACCACGGTCTCGAGCCGGAGGACACCGAGCTAGTCGTCTGGCTGGTGCGCAACCACCTGAACATGTCCCAGGTCGCCCAGAAGGAAGACCTGACCGACCCCGATGTCATCGGAAAATTTGCCAAACAGGTTGGTGATGTACGCCACCTGCAGGCGCTCTACCTGCTGACCCACGCCGATGTTCGCGGCACCAGCCCGAAGGTGTGGAACCAGTGGAAAGGCAAGCTGCTGGCCGATCTCTACTACCAGACCCTGCACTTGCTGACCGAAGGCGAAGCCCCGGAAGCGCACGGCATCATCGCTGAGCGCCAGGCCGAGGCCATGCGCCTGCTACGCTTCTTCGCGCTTTCCGACACCGTGCAGGAACGTCTGTGGAAGCAGCTCGACACCGTCTATTTCCTGCGCCACTCGGCCGAGGAAATCGCCTGGCACACGCGTTCGCTGCATTACCGCATCTTCAACAATCGCCCGGTGGTCCGCGCCCGGCCGCATCCGTCGAACGAAAACGGCAGCATGCAGGTCATGGTCTACACGCTCGACCAGCCAGACCTGTTCGCCCGCGTCGTCGGCTTCTTCGCCCGCAACGGCTACAGCATTGTCGATGCCAAGATCCACACGACCAGCCACGGCTACGCGCTGGACAGCTTCGTGCTACTCGACCTGGAAAACCGCAACCAGGCCCGCGAAATGGTGCCCTTCATCGAGCATGAACTGGAAGAACGCCTGATCAAGCAAAGCCCGCCGGAAGCACCGTCGGCCGGACGCCTGTCGCGCCAGGTCAAGCATTTCCCCATCAAGCCTGAAGTCAGCATCCGCGGCGATGAAAAGGGAGCGCACTTCATCCTGTCGCTGACCGCTGCCGACCGTCCCGGTTTGCTCTACACCGTCGCCAATACCCTGGCCGAGCATGGCGCCAACCTGCACACCGCCAAGATCACCACGCTCGGCGAACGGGCCGAAGACGTCTTCCTGATTAGCGGTGGCGACCTGCGCGAAAGCGCCAATCGCATCCGCCTGGAAACCGAGTTGATGGATCGCCTGAAGGTTTGAGCCGGCGCTAAACGGCCGAACTCAAACCTTGGAAATCGGGCATTTTTGCCCGTGCACCGCAGCAGTCGTCTTTAGACCGACATCCCGAAGGGACGACAGGCATCCGGACTGCCAACCAGCTTTTCGATGATGCTGCGAACGCGGCCCATCGCCTCCTGCAGCACTTGCTCCAGGCTCTCAAAGTGAATGCCGTTCAGGCTATCGCCGCGACCGGCCGCATGGTTGGCGACGACGTTGATTGCCGCATACGGAACACCCAGTTCGCGCGCCAGCACCGCCTCCGGCATGCCGGTCATACCGACCAGGTCCGCCCCATCACGCTCCAGCTTGTTGATCTCGGCCGCGGTCTCCAGGCGCGGCCCCTGCGTCGCTGCATAGACGGAGCCGACCTTGATATCGATGCCCAACAGGGCGGCGGCCCGCTCGATGCGTTCGCGCAACGAGGCATCGTAGGGTTCGGTGAAATCGACGTGGGTCACCGGCGTGGTAATGCCGTCGAAGAAGGTCGATTTGCGTCCCCAGGTGTAATCGATGATCTGGTGCGGCACGACGATGTCGCCCGGCTCCAGGTCGCCGCGGATGCCGCCTACCGACGCCACCGAAATGATGCCCTGCACCTGATGATGATGCAGCGCCCACAGGTTGGCGCGGTAATTGACCATGTGCGGCGGGATGGTATGGCCGTAACCATGACGCGGCAGGAAGACCGCCGGCTGTCCGGCGATCTGGCCGAAGACCAAGGCACCAGAAGGCTCGCCATAGGGGGTGCGCACCACCTCGCGGCGCGACACATCGAGATTGGCCAGGGTGGTTAATCCGCTACCGCCAATAATTGCCAACATATTCAATCCTTTCTGCCTGCCAACAAGGAGGCCAGCGTGGGCACAACGCCCTTCATACCCATGGGAGCCAGGCGCCCGCGCCCGATATCGACTACCTTTTCGCCCAGCTTGCGGTAAAGCGCGTCACGGCGTGTCGCCGCAAACGGCAAATCGGCCAGGGTCTTGCCAAGATGATAGGAAACCAGTGTATCGCGCCCGATATCCTTGGCCTGCCAGGGAATCGCCGTGCGATCGACGAGATGCAGCCAGCGCACCGTCGGCAATGCGGCCGCCAGCTCGGCAACGGCACGATGGACCTGCTCGCGATAAGCGACGACCGCCTTGCCGGCATCGCCGGCCGCTGCGCCAGTCGTTTCGGCCGGCGCCCCCATCAGCCAGCAGACGACGGTATCCGGCGCAAAATCCTCGATGGCTTTGCGCTGCTCGGCGCCCAGCCCCGAAACGTCGGCCTGCAGCAACTCCAGCGGCATTGCGCGGACGCGCTCGCGTGTCGCCTGCAAGCATTCGTTCAAGGCATCGATGGCAAGGACGTTCAGGCCCTGCCGTAGCAACGCCTCGCTGCCAAAACCCAGGCCGCAACCGATTTCAAGTACGCGCTGTCCGGGCACGAGGCCCGCCATCCATTCGTAGTCGCCGGACTGGGCGTAACGTTCGCCCTCATCTGACCAGTAGCCCAGAAAGTCGGCGACTGACTTGCCGCTCACGCAGTTTCCTTCATGGCGTAGATAGCCGGCAGGTTGCGCCAGGCGCCATCGACATCCATGCCGTAACCGAAGACGAAACGATCCGGCACGGTGAGCCCGACGAAGTCGGCGGCAATCGGTTTCTCCTTGCCGTTCAGTTTGTCGGCGAATACCGCGGTCAGCACCTCGTCCGCCCCCAGGCGCTTCAGGCTTTCCTTGACTGCCGCCAGCGTGACGCCTTCATCGAGGATGTCGTCGACCACCAGCACCGTGCGCCCCTTGACCGAGGTCCACGGCGCCGTGCGCCAGGAGATCTTGCCACCCTGCGTTTCCGGCCCATAGCGGGTGGCGTGCAGGTAATCGAAATCGACCGGAAAATCCAGCTTGGCCATCAACTGGCCGCAGAAAACGACACCGCCTGTCATCACGCATAAGACGACCGGATGACGGTCGGCCAGGCGCTCACGGATGGCCTGCGCCACTTGATCGAGTGCAGCTTGAACAGTGTTTTCGGAATGAATCAGATCGGCATCGGCCAGAATGGCCCGGGCTTTACTTGCGTCCATCAATTTTCCAGGCTCTTGAGATAATTGGTGAAAGCTGGACCGACTTCGGCATGACGCTGGCCGAAAACCACGGTCGCCTGCAGATAACCCAGCTTGGAGCCGCAGTCGTAGCGGGTACCGGCGTAACGGTAGGCCAGCACCTGCTCCTCGGACAATAGCGAGGCGATGCCGTCGGTCAGCTGGATTTCCCCGCCGGAGCCCGGCTTGATGTTTTCCAGATGGTGGAAGATACGCGGCGTCAGGATATAGCGACCGACCACGGCCAGGGTCGACGGTGCGTCCTCAGGCTTCGGCTTCTCGACGATGGCATTCACCTGCTCAAGACGGTCAGCTACCGGGCGGGCATCGACAATGCCGTAGCTCTTGGTATCGGCCCGCGGCACGTCCTGCACACCGAGGACAGAACAACGATAGTAGTCGTAGGTTTCGGCCATCTGCTTCATGACCGGCGGCTCGCCGTCGAGCAGGTCGTCGGCCAGGATCACGGCAAACGGCTCGTCGCCGATTACCGGCTTGGCACAGAGTACGGCATGGCCGAGACCGAGCGCTTCCGGCTGGCGGATGTAGATGCAGTTGATGTTTTTCGGAATCATGTTGCGCACGAATTCCAGCATCTCGTGCTTGCCACGTGCTTCCAGTTCGCTTTCCAGTTCGTAGGCCTTGTCGAAGTGATCCTCGATGGCGCGCTTGGAACGACCGGTAACGAAAACCATGTCGGTAATCCCCGCGGCCACAGCTTCCTCGACCGCATACTGGATCAGCGGCTTGTCGACGATGGGCAGCATTTCCTTCGGGCTGGCCTTGGTGGCCGGCAGGAAACGGGTGCCCATGCCGGCAACCGGAAACACCGCTTTGCGAACCTTCTTCATTATTCGACTCCCTCTTCGAGCAATTTTTTCAATTGTGCCTCATCGATCACGGCGACGCCGAGTTCGATGGCTTTATCCAGTTTCGAGCCGGCTTCCTCGCCGGCCACTACGTAATCCGTCTTTTTCGAGACCGAGCCGGAGACCTTGCCGCCGGCTGCTTCGATCAAGTCTTTTGCCTCATCGCGCTTCAGGGTCGGCAAGGTGCCGGTCAGCACGAAGGTCTTGCCGGCCAACAACGACACCGGCGCGCCCTCCGCCGGCATCGCCGGCAAGGCGGCGAGCAACTCGGCACGGCGCATGGCCAGCGCAGCGAGCAGACCGCGATTGCCCACGCCCTTGAGCCAATCGGTCAAGGCATCAATGACATCGGCGGGAATACCGGCGCTCGACAAGGCGGCAGCATTTAGCCCCTGAGCCGCCAGGGTCTCACCATCGACCATCGCCGCCAGCTGCTTGGCGCGCACCGGGGTCAACCGGGGCACCCCCAGCACCGCGTAAAGCTCGCGCCACTCCAGCTTCTCGGCCAGACCAGGATGCGGCGCATGTTCGTCGGCCGGCGCGACGCCGATTTCCGGGCAAAGCAGGTCGTCCACCGCACGCACATTGCGTTCTTCGGCAAAAAAATCGGCGATAGCGGCCGCCACCGTCGCGCCGATATCGGGCAGCACGGCCAGCAGTGGCGCCGGTGCACGGCGCACGCGCTCGACACTGCCCAGCCAGTCGGCCAGGGTCTTGGCCGTCGATTCGCCAACATGGCGGATACCCAGCGCGAACAACAGGCGCGCCAGCGGCGGCCGGCGGCTGGCGGCAATGCCCTCCAGCAGGTTCTCGGCCCAGCGCGTTGGCACCTGCCCGGCTTTGGCCGTTTCCGGCACTGTGCCGTCGCGCTCGTCGGCGCGCCGTTTCATTTCGAGCAGGTCGTCGAGCGTCAGGCGATAAAGGTCGGCGACACCATGCACGTAATCGAACTCGACCAGACGCTCGACATAGCGCTCGCCCAGGCCTTCGATATCCATCATCCGCCGCCCGGCAAAATGAATGATTGCCTGGATGCGCTGGGCGCGACAGGAAAAACCGCCGGAACAGCGCGTCACCGCCTCACCCGGCTCGCGCACGACATGCGCGCCGCACACCGGGCAGGCGTCGGGCATGACGAAAGGCCGCGAATCGGCCGGGCGGCGCTCGGCAACCACGCCCAGCACTTCCGGAATGACATCGCCGGCCCGCCGCACAATCACCGTATCGCCGACGCACAGTCCCCCCTTGCGCTCGACTTCGTCGGCGTTGTGCAGGGTGGCGTTGGTGACGGTGACGCCACCGACGAACACCGGTTTCAGGCGCGCCACCGGAGTCAGCGCACCGGTACGGCCGACCTGGATGTCGATGGCCTCGACCACGGTCAGCGCCTCCTGCGGCGGATATTTGTGCGCCACCGCCCAGCGCGGCTCGCGCGAACGGAAACCGAGGCGCTGCTGCAAGGCCAGGCTGTTCACCTTGTACACCACACCATCGATGTCGAAAGGCAGGGCGTCGCGCAAGGCGGCAATCTTCCGGTGAAAGCCGACCAAGGCCTCACCGCCGGCCAGCACGGCGCGGTGCTCGCAAACCGGCAGACCGAAAGCGGCCAGCGCATCGAGCACGCCGGCATGGGTCTCCGGAGTATCCCAGCCATCCACGGCACCCAGGCCGTAGGCGTAGAAGCACAAGGGACGGCTGGCGGCAATCGCCGGATCGAGTTGGCGGATGCTGCCGGCCGCGGCATTGCGCGGATTGACCAGGGTCTTTTCACCGCGTGCGGCGGCCGCCGCGTTGTAGCGCTCGAGATCGTCGCGCCGCATGTATACCTCGCCACGCACCTCCAGCACCGGCGGTGCTTCGCCCTTCAGGCGCAGGGGAATCTGGCGCAGCGTGCGCAGGTTCTGCGTCACATCCTCGCCGGTCGCACCGTCGCCGCGCGTCGCCCCGCGCACCAGGACGCCGTTTTCGTAGCGCAGGCTGATGGCCAGGCCGTCGAATTTCAGTTCGGCAGCATATTCGACCGGCGGCGCGCTGTCGGACAACTCCAGCTCGCGCCGGATGCGGGCATCGAAATTCAGCGCCCCCGAAGACTCGGTATCAGTTTCCGTCTGGATCGACAGCATCGGCACGTCATGCCGCACCGGCTCGAATTGGGCCAACGGCCGGCCGCCTACCCGCAATGTCGGCGAATCTGCGGTGCACAGTTCCGGATGGGCATTTTCCAGCGCGACCAGTTCGCGGTAGAGCGTGTCGTACTCGGCGTCCGGCACGGTCGGCGCATCGAGTACGTAGTAGGCATGGTTGTGGCGTTCGATTTCCGAACGCAGGAAAGCCGCCCGGGCGGCGGCCTCGACCGGCGCCACCATCAGGAGAACAGGCGCAGCGCCTGGGCCGAACCGGCCGGCAGGCCGAAGCCGGCCATAGTCGTCTGCGGCTTGCCGATGAATTCGCGCCGGATGTGATCGAGTTGCGGCTCGGTCAGCGGCTGACGGTTGTCATCGACGATGGCCGCCTGCAGCGTTTCGGCGAAACGACGGGCAATTTCAGTCATCTGCATGAAGACGCGCTCGCCGTGATCGACGCGTGGCACATCGAGCAGGAAGGTCAAGCCGTGAGTGGAGAGGCTGCGCAGCGCATCCGGCGCGAACAGCGTGCTCTCGTAATTCTGCAGACTGAACTGGGCTCGGCCTTCGTCGTCGTAACGGGTGAAGGCGCCATCGCCGCCCAGCACCATGCCGGCGGCCTCGGCCAATGCACGAATCTTGGTGCCGGCAAAGGCATTGCCGCGACTGACCAGATTGATACCGATTTCCAGATCGACCGCCGCGCAGAAACGGTCGATTTCGGCTGCCTGATCAAGCACGCGTGACGGCGGCATGTCGGCCACCGCCATCAATTCGTCGGCCAGATCATGCATGGCGGTCACGAAGACGGTCAGGTCGCCTTCCGACACCGGCCCCATGCGGTTCACCAGTTGCAGGCCGATGCGCAGACGACGCACGGCGATGTCGTTGTCGGCCGACAGGCGCTCCCACTCGCGGCTGCGCTCGTTGAAGCCGATCCAATGCACCGGCTTGTGCAAACGCTGCAGCGCATCGCGCTGGGAATGCAGGATCTGCGCAACGGACACCGGCTCGACCAGTTCCATCGTCACGACGTATTCCAGGCGCGGGTCGAGCAACTCGGCCGGCACCGCGCCGGCGCTCTCCCAACCGTCGCCCTCGGCAGCCGCAGGTTCGGCTTGGCGTGCCTGCGGCTTGGCCGGGGCAGGCGTCGGTGCTACCGACGGTGCTGCCATCGGCGGGACCTCGGCCGGCATTGGCCTTTCTTCGACGGGCGCCACCTGAACGTCCGGCTCCTCGGCGTAGATCGGCTCGTTCAGTTCCAGCGGCTCGTCATCGACGGGCTCGGCCAGTACCGGCTCCATGCGTTCGGGCAGCGGCGCGGCAATCTCCGGCTCGAACACCGGCTCGCTGCGCACCGCCGGCGCTTCTTCGGACATCTTCTCGCGGCGCTCGAGCAGCACGTCATCGTGCTGCGGCTTCATCACCGATTCGGCCAGCTTGCGCTGGCGCATTTCCTGCCATTTGTTGTAGCCGAAGACGGCAACGACTGCTGCGCCGCCCAGGCCAATCAATCCAATCTGAAGTTCGGTCATCTCGATCTCTTCCCAATGCCGCCGTCAAGCCGCATCGCTCATCTTCAATGCTTCTTCGATATCCACTTCCACCACGCGCGACACACCGCTTTCCTGCATGGTGACGCCCACCAGTTGCTGGGCCATTTCCATCGCGATTTTATTATGGGAAATGAACAGGAATTGCGTGTTGTCGGACATTTTCTGCACCATGCGGCAGAAACGCTCGGTATTCGTATCGTCCAGCGGCGCATCGACCTCGTCGAGCAGGCAGAACGGCGCCGGGTTCAGCTGGAACATCGAGAACACCAGCGCAATCGCCGTCAGCGCCTTTTCGCCACCGGACAGCAGGTGAATGGTCGAATTCTTCTTGCCCGGCGGTTGGGCGATGACCTGCACGCCGGCATCGAGGATTTCCTCGCCGGTCATCACCAGCTCGGCGCGCCCGCCGCCGAACAGTTCTGGGAATAGGCGACCGAAGTGGCCGTTCACCGTATCGAAGGTGGCTTGCAGCAAATCGCGCGTTTCGCGGTCGATGCGACGAATGGCGTTTTCCAGCGTTTCCATCGCCTCGTTCAGGTCGGCCGCCTGCATGTCGAGGTAGCCCTTGCGCTCGGTGGCGGTTTCCAGTTCCTGCAAGGCCGCCATGTTTACCGCGCCAAGTTCGGCGATGGCATTACCCAGACGGGTGATTTCGCCTTGCAACGCGGGCGGCCGGGCATTACCCAGTTCGGCCTGTAACGCGTTCTCGTCGGCGCCCGCCTCGATCAGCTGCATGGCGAACTGCTCGGTATTGAGCGCCGCCGCCTGTTCCTTCAGCTTGAGGTCGCCGATGCGCACGCGCAACGGCTCCAGGCCCTGTTCGATCTTCAGGCGCTGTTCGTCCAGCGCGCGTAGGGCATTGGTCGCGCCCTCCAAGGCATCGCGCTTCTCGGCCAGCACCTTCTCCGCCGCCTGACGCGCTTCCAACGCGCTCTGCAACTGCCCTTCCATGACATCCGGCGGCGCCGCTTCGACTTGCTCGGCGCACTGCGCGCGGTCGGTCTCGATGCGGTTTAGTTCGCGCTGAGCCAGCGCCTGCTGGGCAAAGATGTCCTGCAGCTTGCCGTCGGCCTCGCGCAGCGAGAATTGCGCCTCGCGCAAGGCACGGTCGAGGTCGGAATTGCGCTCGCGCTCGGCGCGCACGGCGCGCTCGCATTCGTCCAGGCGCGACTGCGCGCCAGCAACCAGCACGCGGATGCGGCTCAGGCCCTCGCGGATTTCCTCGATGCGCTCGTCGGCCGACATTTCACGCTCGCGCTCTCCCTCTTCCTCTTCCGCCAGCTCGGCCAACTGCTCTTGCAGGCGTTCCTTCTGCTCGCGATGGCGCTCGATGGTCTGCGTCAGCTTCAGCACTTCCATCTGCACCGCATGCACGCGCTGCTGACGGTCAGTCACGTACTGGCGGACCTCGTCCATTTCTTCCTGCTTGTCGGCCAGTTGCTCGTCGAACATGGCCTGCTGCTCACGCAGACTCTCGGCTTTTTCCTCGGCCAGGGCGATGCCTTCGGCCAGGTTTTCGATTTCGCGCTGCCGTTCGAGCAGGCCGTGCTCGCTCTTGTCCGGCGCAAAGAAAGTGACGCTGCTGCGCGTCACCAGATCGCCGCCACGCGTCACGATGAGTGTGCCGAGGGGCAGTTGCTCGCGTTGCTGCAAGGCCTCGGCCAGCGTCTCGGCGGTCAATACGTTGCCCAGCCAGTCGTGCAGCACGCCGGCCAGATCGGGTTTGGCGGCGCGGACGCGCTGGGCGAGCACTGCTGCGGTGCACTGCTCGTTTTGGCCAAAAACCGTGGGCAACACGACCGAAAAATGGGCGCCCGGCCTGTCGTGCAACCAGGCATCCAGCTTGGCGGGATCGTCGCAGGCCACCGCATTCAGGCGCTCGCGCAACACCGCTTCGACCGCCTCTTCCCAGCCGGCCTCGACGTGGATCTGCTGCCACAAGGCCGGTGCCGATTCGAGACCGTGCCGGCGCAACCACTCGGGCAATTCGCCGGATTCTCGGGTGCGCGCCTGCATTTGCTCCAGCGCGGCGCGGCGCGCCTGACCGGCAGCGAGTTCGCGCTCCAGGCGCTGCAATTCGGCCTGCACTTCGCGCCGACGGGCTTCGAGCTGCGGCAGTTCCTGCTGCAATTGCAGCAGGTGCTCCTGATCGCCGGCCAGTTCCTCGCGCAGCAGGTCGAGCTCTTCTTCCTTCTCGGCGAGCTCCATCGGGTCGGGCGCATCCTGGCCACCGGCTTCGTCGCGCAGACGCTCACGCCGCTGAACGATGGCCTGCAGCGCGCGCTGGGCGTGCGACTTGTTGGTCAGCTCGACTTCCAACTTTTGTTCGCCGTTGGTTGTCCGCGCCTTCAGCCGCTGCAACTCCTCCAGCGCCTGCGCATGGTCTTCCTCGACCTGCGGCGCGATATCCATTTGCTGATGCAGGCGCTCCTCGGCCTCATCGACCCGCATGCGGGTCATTTCCTGCATTTCTTCCCACTTCAGGCGGTCTTCGGCCAGTTTCTCTGCCGTCGCCCGCCAGTGCTCCAGCTCCTGTTCCAGCTTGACCAGACGTGCTTCGAGCTGGCTGCGCGACTCGCGGCGATGGCGGATTTCGGCTTCCAGCCGGGCAACTTCGGCATTCGCCGCGTACATGTCGCTTTGCGCGTTATGCAAGGCGTCGCCGGCGGCGAAATGGGCTTCACGGGTTTCTTCGGCGCGCGCTTCGGTTTCGCGCAGCGCGGCGCTTTGTGCTTCCAGATCAGTGGTGGCTCGCTCGACTTCAAGGGCCAGACGCTGGCGCTCTGCCTCGGCTTCGCGCTTCTTCAACAGCCAAAGCAGTTGCTGGCGCTGGGTCAGTTGTTCGTTCAGCGAGTGGTAGCGGCGCGCCACTTCAGCCTGCGTTTCCAGCCGGGCGATCTGGTGGCCCAATTCCTCACGGATATCCTCGACGCGCAGCAGGTTTTCGCGCGTGTCTTCCAGGCGGCCCTGCGTTTCCTTGCGCCGCTCCTTGTAGCGGGTGACACCCGCGGCCTCTTCGAGGAAGACGCGCAGGTCGTCCGGCTTTGCCTCGATGATGCGCGAGATCATGCCCTGGCCGATGATGGCGTAAGCCCGCGGCCCCAGCCCGGTGCCGAGGAAGAGATCGGTGATGTCCTTGCGGCGGACCTTCAGGTTGTTGATGAAGTAGTCCGACTGCCCCTGTCGCGTCAGCACGCGCTTGACCGACAGCTCGGCGTATTGCGACCACTGGCCCATGGCGCGGCCGAGCGAGTTGTCGAAAATCAGCTCGACCGAGGCACGCGACACCGGCTTGCGGTTGGTCGAGCCGTTGAAGATGACGTCCTGCATCGACTCGCCGCGCAGTTCTGACGCCTTGGACTCGCCCAGCACCCAGCGCACGGCATCCATGATGTTGGATTTGCCGCAGCCATTGGGGCCGACGACGCCGACCAGTTGCCCGGGCAGGGCAACGGCGGTCGGATCGACGAAGGACTTGAAGCCGGCGAGTTTGAGTTTGGTCAGGCGCATGGTTTATTCCGCCCGGCGCACCATGCTGCGCCGCAGCGGGGGCCGTATGATAGCATCTTGAACAGTCCTAAACCCGGCGCCTTTATGCCCCCGTTTTGGAGTCTCTCAAGATGTCTGACGACGATCGTTTCCTCGCCCGCGCCATCGAACTCGCCGCCCGCGGCAGCACGCTCGGCGAGGGCGGCCCCTTCGGCGCCGTCATCGTGCATCAGGGCGAGATCGTCGGCGAAGGCTGGAACCGCGTCATCGTCAGCAAGGACCCGACGGCGCACGCCGAAATCGGCGCCATCCGCATGGCCTGCGCGGCGCTCGAACACTTCCATCTACAGGGCTGCACCCTCTATGCCTCGAGCGAACCCTGCCCGATGTGCCTGTCGGCCGCCTACTGGGCACGCATCGAGCGCATCGTTTTCGCCAACAGCCGGGCCGAAGCCGCTGCCATCGGTTTTTGCGACGATGAGCTGTATAGCGAACTGAATCGGCACTTCTCGGCACGCAGCATCGTCATGGAGCACCGCCCTCTGCCCGGGGCGCTGGAACCGATGCGGCAGTGGGCCGCCAATCCCCAACACGTCGGCTACTAAAGACCCTACGGGATCATCAGTGAGCCACTGCTGCGGTGCACGGTCTGAAATCGGCAAAAACTGAACCACACCACAAAAATAAGACAACTCTGAAATATCTGACAGATATTCCACCACTACGCCTTTAGTAGTATTCTGGTGACCGAGAGCAGTTAAACCAGCAGCACCCGGTCAAAAGAAGAAGCCTCATGAACCCGGTCCCAGCCAGTGCCTTTGCCGTCATCGACGCGTTGACGGCGCATGTCGCCCTACTCGATGGCGAGGGTGAAATCGTCGCCGTCAATGAGGCATGGAAACGTTTTTCCGACGCCAACGGCAGCCGCCTGCCGGGCTATGGTATCGGCAGCAACTACCTGGCGATGCTGCGCAAGGTGGCCGAACTTCCTGAAGAAACCAGCTGCTCCAATCGCGAAGACCGGCGCATCGCTGCTTCGGTCGTTGGCGGCATCGAAAGCGTTCTGAGCGGCAGCTCGACGAAATTCCAGATGGAATATCCCTGCCACGCTCCCTGGGAGCAGCGCTGGTTCCTGCTTACCGTCACCCCCTTCCCGCCCGGCAGCCACATTCGCGCCGTGGTCTCACATGAGAACATCACCCCATTAAAGGTGGCAGAACAGCAGGCGCGCGACCAAGGGACCCGGCTGGTCGAAGCCTTCAGCAGCATGGTCGAGGCTATTGCGCTGGCCATCGAGAAACGCGACCCCTACACCGCCGGCCATCAGCATCAGGTGGCTGCTCTGGCGGTCGAGATCGGGCGGCGCATGCAACTCGACGACGACCAGTTGTTCGGGCTGCACCTCGGTGCCACCATCCACGATATCGGCAAGATTTCCATCCCGGCGGAAATCCTCAATCGCCCCGGCAAGCTGAGCGAACCCGAATACACCATCATCCGCTGCCACCCTGAAATCGGCCACGAAATCCTGTGTGGCATCGAGTTTCCCTGGCCCATCGCCGAAATGGTCTGCCAGCACCATGAACGCCTCGACGGCAGTGGCTATCCGCGCGGCCTGAAAGGCGACGAAATCTGCCTGGAAGCCCGCATCATCGCCGTCGCCGATGTCTTTGACGCCATCATCTCGCACCGCCCTTACCGGCCTGGGCGCCAGATGGAAGAGGCGCTAGGGGAACTGAAAAACGGCCGCGGCACCATCTACGACGCCGAGGTCGTCGATGCCGGGCTCAGCTTCTTCTCCGAAGTCGGCGCTGAATGGCACCGCAAGCATCGCGACGATGCCGAAGAAATTCACCCGCTCCTGCACTTCTAGGTTCAGCGCGACAGGCGTTCGACCCTGAAGCTCAGGCGATTGCCTCGCGCATCCTCGCCCTCGCCCGCCCACGAACGACAGCTCAGCCCTTGCCAGCGTATGGCGAACTCGCGCCCATCGCTGCAACTCACCTTGCCCTTGCCGCTTTCCCCCTCGCAGCCGGGACTGCCCGCCACTTCAGGCGGGTAGGCCACGCCGTCGCATTGCAGGACGCCATTGCGGTCGTTGAGCGTGAATCGCCCGCCGCCCTGGGTATTGCCGGGATAGCCCTTGCCGCGCAGTTCGCCCGGAACATCGCTCAAATTACCGCGCGCCTGGTAGCCAAAAGCGCAGGCCGCCAGGGCCAGCGACACGGCAAACGCAAGAATCCGGCTTTTGTTCACGAGGCAGAGTTCCACTTTTCGGCGATAATTCGTCTTTTTACACCCACTCGATCGTCGACGTGAACCCGCATCTCGCCAAACTCCAACCCTATCCGTTCGAAAAGCTGCGCGCCCTGTTCGCCGGCGTCACCCCGAATCCGCAATACAAGGAGATCAAGCTCTCCATCGGCGAGCCGCAACACGCCACGCCGAAGTTCATTATGGATGCGCTGGCCAACGGCCTGAAAGGCCTGGCCAACTACCCGACCACGCAGGGCATTCCGGCCTTGCGCCAGGCCATCGCCGCCTGGTGCGGCCGCCGCTACGGGCTGGAACTTAACCCGGAAACCGAAATCCTGCCGGTCAACGGCTCACGCGAAGCGTTGTTCTCCTTCGCCCAGACCGTGATCGATCCAAGCCGCGGCCACGTGCCCATCGTCGTCAGCCCGAACCCGTTCTACCAGATCTACGAAGGGGCAGCCTACCTGGCCGGTGCCGAGCCGCGCTTCCTGAACAATCTGCCGGAAAACGATTTCGCCTTCGATTATGAACAATTGACAGATGAAGAATGGTCGCGCGTGCAGCTGTTCTACGTCTGCTCGCCAGGCAACCCGACCGGCAAGGTGCTGTCGCTCGACGACTGGAAGACGCTGTTCGCCCTGTCTGACAAGTACGGCTTCATCATTGCCTCCGACGAGTGTTACTCCGAAATCTATTTCGACGAAGCCAACCCGCCGATTGGCGGCCTCCAGGCTGCCAAACTGCTTGGCCGCACGAACGAACGGCTGGTCATGTTCTCCAGCCTGTCCAAGCGCTCCAACGTGCCGGGCATGCGCTCCGGCTTCGTCGCCGGCGACGCCAAGATTCTCAAGCAGTTCCTGCTCTACCGCACCTATCACGGCTGCGCCATGGCGCCTCCGGTGCAAACCGCCTCGGTCGCCGCCTGGAACGACGAGGCGCACGTGCTCGACAATCGCAACCAGTACCGCGAGAAATTCGCCGCCTGCACGCCGTTGATTGCCGAGGTGCTCGGCACCGGCATGCCGGATGCCAGCTTCTACCTGTGGGCGAAGACCCCCATCGCCGACACCGAATTCGCCCGCGGCCTGCTCGAACACTATAATGTCGTCGTTCTGCCCGGCAGTTTCCTCGCCCGCGAGTCGCAAGGCGTGAATCCGGGCGCCAATTTCATCCGTATCGCGCTGGTCGCCGGCCTTGAGGAGTGCCTCGAAGCCACCCAGCGCATCCGTCAATTCGCACAACAACTGTAACCAAGAGAGAACTCACATGACCCATCCGCTGCAAGCTACCATCGACGAACTCTGGGAAAAGCGCACCGAACTGAACACCCAGTCCACCGAAGCGATCAAGATCATCGAATCCGTGATCGCCGACCTGGATGCCGGCAAGTTGCGCATCGCCGAGAAGGTCAATGGCGAGTGGATCGTCAATCAGTGGGCCAAGAAGGCCGTGCTGCTCTCCTTCCGTACCCGCGACAACCGCATCCAGAAGGCTGGCGACATCAATTTCTACGACAAGGTCGACACCAAGTTCCAGGGCTGGACCGAAGAGCAGTTCAAGGCCGGCGGCTTCCGCGTCGTGCCGGGTGCCTTCGCACGCAAGGGCTCCTTCATCGCCAAGAACGCGGTACTGATGCCTTCCTACGTCAATATCGGCGCCTACGTCGACGAAGGCACCATGGTCGACACCTGGGCCACCGTCGGTTCCTGTGCCCAGATCGGCAAGAACGTTCACCTGTCCGGTGGCGTCGGCATCGGCGGCGTGCTCGAGCCGATCCAGGCCGGCCCGGTCATCATCGAAGACAACTGCTTCATCGGCGCCCGCTCCGAAGTCGTCGAAGGCGTGATCGTCGGTGAAAACTCCGTCATCTCGATGGGTGTTTACATTGGCCAGAGCACCCCGATCTACGACCGCGAAACCGGCGAAATCACCTACGGCAAGATCCCGCCGGGCTCCGTCGTCATCTCCGGCTCGCTGCCGAAGGATGGCGGCAAGTACAGCCTGTATGCCGCGATCATCGTCAAGAAGGTCGACGCCCAGACGCGCTCCAAGACCAGCATCAACGAACTGCTGCGCGCCTAAACCCACGCCACCGACGGAGGTCTTGCGATGATCCTCGACAAACTGTTCCAACTGATGGCGGAGAAGCAAGCCTCGGATATTTTCATTTCCGCAGGCGCGCCGATCCACATCAAGATCCAGGGCAACACGATCCCGGTCAACCAGCAGATCATGCTGCCGGACATGATCGACAAGATCGCCTTCGAACTGATGTCGCCGGAACAGGCCAAGACCTTCGAAGAGACGATGGAGATGAACCTCTCCTTCGGCGTACCCAACGTGGGCAACTTCCGCGTCAATATCTTCCGTCAGCGCGGCTCGATCAGCATCGTCGTCCGTTTCATCCTCGGCAACATTCCGGGGCTGGACACGCTGGGCCTGCCCAGCGTGCTGGGCGACCTGATCATGGAGAAGCGCGGCCTGATCCTGGTGGTTGGCGCCACCGGTTCCGGCAAATCGACCACCATCGCCTCGATGCTGGATCACCGCAACGCCAACCGTTCCGGCCATATCCTGACCGTTGAGGACCCGATCGAATTCCTGTTCAAGCACAAGAAATCGATCGTCAATCAGCGCGAAATCGGCATGGACACCAAGGACTGGCAGGCGGCGCTGAAAAATGCCATGCGCCAGGCACCGGACTGCATCCTGATCGGCGAAATCCGCGACAAGGAAACCATGCAGGCGGCCATCGCCTACGCCCAGACCGGCCACCTCTGTCTCGCCACGCTACACGCCAACAACAGTTACCACGCGATGAACCGCATCATCAGCTTCTTCCCGCTGGAGAACCGGCCCGCCCTCTTCCTCGACCTGTCGGTCGCCTTGCGCGCGGTCATCTCGCAGCGCCTGGTCAAGAAGCCGGACGGCAAGCGGGCACCGACCTGCGAAATCCTGCTCAACACCCGCCACATCAGCGAACTGATCGAGCGCGGTGAAGTGCAGTCGATAAAGGAAGCCATGGAACAAACCCTGGCCCCGGGATCGCAGACTTTCGAACAGGATCTGTTCCGCCTCTATCGCGAAAACGTCATCACCCTGGACGAGGCGCTGGCCAATGCCGATTCGCCAACCAACCTGTCCTGGCTGATCAACAACTCCGAAATCACCCCGAGCGGCGGCAAGGACGACAAGAAAACCGACGTCGCGCTTGAATTCGACACGACCAACGAAGGCGGCGCCTCGTTCAAGGAATTCACCCTGAGCCTGTCCGACGGCGACGAAGAAAACACCTGATGTCCGACCCCACACTGGAACTGGCCCGCGAAATCATCTCGCGGGCCTCCGTCACCCCTGAGGATGGCGGCTGCTGCGACCTTTTTGCCCAACGTCTGCAAGCCCTGGGCTTCACCATCGAATTCATCAACCGCAACGGCGTGACCAATCTATGGGCGCGCCGCGGCAACACGGCGCCGCTCTTCGTCTTTGCCGGCCATACCGACGTGGTGCCGACCGGGCCGCTCGACAAGTGGACCTCGCACCCCTTCGCTCCCGAGATCCGCGATGGCATGCTCTACGGGCGCGGTGCGGCCGACATGAAATCGTCGCTGGCTGCCATGCTGACGGCGACCGAAGCTTTTCTGGCTGAATATCCGAGCCACCCCGGCTCACTCGCCTTCCTGCTCACCTCCGACGAAGAAGGCGATGCCAACGACGGCACCATCGCCGTGGTCGAAGCCTTGAAAGCACGTAACGACCGTATGCAGTTCTGCGTCATCGGCGAACCCACCTCGGTCGACACGCTCGGCGACATGATCAAGAACGGCCGCCGCGGCTCCCTTTCTGGCGTACTGACGGTCAAGGGCATCCAGTGCCACATCGCCTACCCGGAAAAAGGTCGCAACCCGATCCACGAAGCCGCCCCGGCCCTGGCTGAGCTGGCTGCAACGGAATGGGACAAGGGCAACGAATACTTCCCGCCGACCACCTGGCAGGTTTCCAATATCCATGGCGGCACTGGCGCGACCAACGTCGTACCGGGCAGCCTCGAGATCAAGTTCAATTTCCGCTTCTCCACGGCGAGCACGCCGGAAGGCCTTCAACAGCGCCTGTGTGCCATTCTGGAAAAGCACAAGCTGGACTACGAGATCAAATGGACGCTGGGCGCCCGCCCCTTCCTGACCGGCCGCGGTCCGCTGGCCGATGCGGCGACTACCGCCATCCGTGAAATGTGTGGCATCGAGACCGAACTCTCGACCACCGGCGGTACATCGGATGGCCGCTTCATCGCCGAGATTTGCGAGCAGTTGCTCGAAATTGGCCCGTCGAACGCAACCAGCCACAAAATCGACGAGTGCGTCGCCGTCGACGCCCTGCCCAAACTGTCGGCCATCTACCGCCGCATCCTCGAACAATTGATGACCGCATGACCGACACCACCCCCGCCAGCGAATTGATCACCGTTCGCGACCACATCCGCTACGCCGTCAGCCGTTTCAACGCTGCCGGTCTGTTCTTCGGCCACGGTTCCGACAATGCCTGGGACGAAGCAGTCTATCTGACGCTGCACACCCTGCATCTGCCGCTCGACCGCCTGGAGCCCTTCCTCGATGCCCGCCTTTTGCCCGGCGAGCGCGCCGCGCTGCAGGATATCTATCGCCGCCGCTGCGAAGACCGCCTGCCGGCCGCCTACCTGACGCACGAAGCCTGGCTCGGCGAGCATCGCTTCTACGTCGACGATCGCGTCATCGTGCCGCGCTCCTTCATCGCCGAATTGCTCGAAGAACAACTGACTCCGTGGATTGACGATCCGTGGTCGGTCGAAAATGCCCTTGATCTGTGCACCGGCTCCGGCTGCCTGGCCATCCTGACGGCCCTGGCTTTCCCCAACGCCCACGTTGCTGCGGTGGACCTGTCAAAAGACGCAATTTCCGTGGCCGAGCGCAACGTTGCGGATTACCACCTGCATGATCGCGTCGAACTGATCCACTCGGATGCCTTCGCCAATCTGCAAGGCCGCCGTTTCGACCTGATCATTTCAAACCCGCCTTACGTCAATGCAGAATCGGTCGCCGCACTGCCGCCTGAATACCTGCACGAACCGGAAATGGCGCTGGGTTCCGGCGAAGATGGCCTCGACTTCACGCGCATCATCCTGCGTGAAGCCAAGAAACATCTGACGGAGAACGGCATCCTGGTCGTCGAGATCGGCCACAACCGCGACGAACTCGAAGCCGCCTACCCGACCCTGCCCTTCACCTGGCTCGATACGGCAGCCGGCGACGAATACGTGTTCATGCTGCACGCTTCGGACCTGCCGGATTAACACACCGTTTGACCAAGCTTTACGAACTACCCAGCCCGTTCGAGGTTGAGACCGGCACGGTCCTCATGCTCGAACCGGCTTGGGCGCGCGCTGGCGAATTGCGCGCCCAGTTGCTCGACGAGAGCTACCCCAAGCCGTTCGTTATCGACGACGGCAAGTCACGTTTTCTGTATTTCAATGTGCGACTGATGCAGAGCGAAATGTCGCTCAAGACACCGCACGACCTGGCGCTGCGCTACACGCAGAAGATGATGGCCTTCCTGCTCTTTCAGCCCCGCCCCAAGCGCCTGCTGCTGATCGGTTTGGGTGGCGGCTCATTGGTCAAGTTCTGCCATCGCCGTCTGCCCTCTACGCAAATCACCGCCGTCGAACTCGATCCCAACGTGATCGCCTTCCGCGATGCCTTCATGGTGCCGCCGGACGACGAGCGACTGAGCATCGTCGAAGGCGATGGTGCAGAGTATCTCGCCAACGCCGACAAAGGCATCGATGTGCTGCTGGTCGATGCCTTCGACAAGACTGGCTTCGCGCCCAGCCTGGCCAACCAGGAATTCTTCGATAACGCCTACGCCAAATTGGCCGGCAACGGCGTTCTGGTCATCAACCTGGCTGGTGAAAAAGAAAGCTACGCCGGTTTGATCGGCGAAGCCATGCAAGCCTTCGACGACCAAGTCATCGTCATCTCGGTGCCGGAAGACGGCAACCACATGCTCTATGCTTTCAAGGAGCGTAATTTCGACCCACGCTGGCGCTGGTTGCACAACTACGCCAAGGAATTGCGCGCCCGCTTCGGCCTCGACTTCCCCGCCTTCGTGACCAAGATGGAACGTTCCAGCAAACTCGGCCTGGCACGCCGCGAAGCCATTCGCGGCCGCTAGCGTTTACTTGTCGGTGGCCTGCTCGGCGCGTTGCTGGCCAAGGGCATTGGCCTGATCGAGTTTTTGCTGGAACTGCTGCATGGTTTGCTGACCAGCCTCCATCTCCTGCTTCTTCGCCGCGGCAGCCGTCGCCGCCGTACCGGCCGTTTCCACCCCACAGCCAGCCAGCGGCACCAGGAAACACAGGATCAATGCGATTTTGTTCATGGCAACACTCCTGAAAAACAGGCGCTCAGTGTATCTCTTCCAGAATCGCCGTCAGCAACTTCCAGCATTTGCTCACCGAGGCCACTTCCACCCGTTCGCCCGGCGCATGCGCGCCGCGAATATTGGGACCGAAAGACACCGTATCCATCCCCGGATATTTGGCGCCGATGATGCCGCACTCCAAACCGGCATGGATCACCTTGACCGATGATTCGCCACCGAACTCGCGTGTGAACACCCGCTGGCTCAACGCCAGCAGCGGCGAGGCCGGATTCGGTGCCCAACCAGGATAATGCCCGCTCATTTCGACCCGGCAACCGGCCAGCTCGAACAGGCTGCCGATCTCATCGGCCAGCGCCTGCGCACCGCTATCGCGCAAAGAACGCACCATGAAATTGCATGAACCGCCATTCGGCGACAGATCAACGATACCCAGGTTATTCGAGGTTTCGACCACGCCCGGCACGCGGCGGCTCATCCGATAGACGCCATGCGGTGCGGCGTGTAGTGCCGCCAGCCATAAGTTCTGCTCAAGCTGCGCCAGCACCTGTACCGCGCTTGAGGTTGCGAGCTCAAGCTGCAAACCCTCATCGATACCCAGCAATTCGCCGCGCAATTCCTCTTGCAGTTCGTTCAGCGCAGCGCGAATCTGCACCTCCCGCCCCGGAGCCACAGCAAAAATGGCAAAAGCCTCGCGCGGCAGCGCATTGCGCGCCGTACCGCCCTTCAGCGAGGCAAGGCGAATGGCAAAGCGCTTTTCCAGCAAGCGCAACACACGCACCAGCAACTTGATGGCGTTGCCCCGCTCCTCATGGATATCCACCCCGGAGTGTCCGCCGCGCAAACCGCGCAATTGCAGCGAATAGACCTGCCAACCCGCCGGCAATGGCTCGCCCAGGGCGTTCCGCTCCACATTGACGTCCAAACCGCCCGCACAACCGAGATAGAACTCGCCCCAATCCTCGGTATCCAGATTGAGCATCAAACGCCCTTGCAAGCTATCACCCGCCAGACCGCGCGCCCCGCCCATACCGGCTTCCTCGTCGACGGTAAACAGTGCTTCGATGGGGCCATGGCTGAGCGTAGTGTCTTCCAGCACGGCAAGTATCAGCGCCGCCCCGATTCCGTTATCAGCACCTAGCGTCGTACCCTCGGCCACCAGCCAACCGTCACGCTCGACCGGAACGATGGGATCGCGAGCAAAGTCGTGCGCGCTATCGGCATTCTTCTGGCACACCATGTCGAGATGCGCCTGGAGCACCACGGCAGGAACGCTCTCCTTACCGGGCGACGCCGGCTTGCGGATAATCAGGTTCCCGGCCTCGTCCACCGCAGCACTGAGCCCCAGGGACTCCGCCCAGGTCAGCAGATGATCGCGCAACTGCTCTTCCTGCTTGGACTGACGGGGAATGGAACAGAGTGTGGAAAAGTGCCGCCAGACGGTAGCCGGTTCCAGACTATTGAACACTTCGTGCATTTTGGGAGACATAGCGGGACTCCAAAGTGAAAACCCCCGACCACCTTGCGGCGGACGGGGGTTGAATCTTGGGGCGACATACCGGGATCGAACCGGTGACACCTGGAATCACAATCCAGTGCTCTACCGACTGAGCTAATGCCGCCGTCGAAGAAGGCGCGCATTGTACGATGCACATTCGCTTCTGTCTACAGGCTTCGCGAATTTTCTGCCGATTCGTCGAGAAGCTCCCGAACATTCGGCAAAGATAGGGACCGTGATATGATTGGCGGTTTAACTTTTCGCCTCTGCAGTCACAAGGATTTTTCATGGAAGCCACCACTGTACAAGCTAACGAACTCGAACGTCGCGTCGAACTGTCCATCGCCATCGCCAATGTCGAGAAGGAAATGGAACAGCGCCTGAAGCGCATGGGCAAGAACATGAAGATGCCTGGCTTCCGTCCGGGCAAGGTGCCGTTCAACATCGTCAAGCAACAGTATGGCGACCAGGCTCGTCACGAAGTGCTGGCCGAGGAACTCGACCGCGTCTTCGGCGAAACCGTCACCGAGCAGAAGATTCGTGTTGCCGGCTATCCGCGCATCGAACCGAAGACCACCGAGAGCACCACCCACCTCGAATTCACCGCCATTTTCGAAACCTACCCGGAATTTGCCCTGGGCGACCTGTCCACCGCAGAAGTCGAGCGTCCGGTGCTGGAAGTCAGCGCCGCTGAAGTCGACAAGACCCTCGATATCCTGCGTAAGCAGCGCGTTTCCTATGAAACTGCCGACCGTGCCGCCGCCAAGGATGACCGCGTCGTTATCGACTTCCTCGGCAAGAAGGATGGCGAGCCCTTCCAGGGCGGTTCCGCCAACGATTACCCGTTCGTCCTCGGCCAGGGCATGATGCTGCCGGACTTCGAGAAGGCTGTTGAAGGCGCCAAGGCTGGCGAGTCCAAGACTTTCGACCTGACCTTCCCGGCCGACTACTTTGCCAAGGATCTGGCTGGCCAGACCGTCCAGTTCGAAATCACCGTCAAGCAAGTGCAAGCCCCGAAGCTGCCGGAAGTTGACGCCGAGTTCGCCAAGAGCATGGGCGTGGCCGATGGCGACGTCGAGAAGATGCGTGCCGAAATCGAAGGCAACCTGAAGCGCGAAGTGAAGCGCCGCATCGAAAGCCAGGTCAAGGAACAAGTCATGGAAGCACTGCTCAAGACCAACCCGATCACCGTGCCGAACGCCTTGGTCGAGCTGGAAGTGCAGCGCCTGATGCAAGCCGCCCGCCAGGATATGGAACAACGTGGCATGCAAACCAAGGATTTCCCGATCCAGCCGGAATGGTTCGCCGACCAGGCCAAGCGCCGCGTTACCCTTGGTCTGATTCTTGCTGAAGCCGTGAAGACGGAAAAGCTTCAGGCAACTCCCGAGCAAGTGCGTGCAATGGTCGAAGAAACCGCTGCCTCCTACGAGCAACCTGAAGAAGTGATCCGTTGGTACTACGCTCAACCGCAACGCCTGCAGGAAGTCGAAGGCGTGGCGATCGAGAACAACGTGGTCGCGTGGGTGCTCGGCAAAGCCAAGGTCACCGACAAGGCCGCAGTTTTTGATGAACTGATGGGTCAGAAGCAGTAAGCTAGAATCTGTCGCAAACGCGACAAACGTAGCTAACAAGACCAATCAAACTCAACAGACAAGGGCTGACATGAATATCGATAACGCAAGCAACTGGGATCCGCAGGCTCTGGGCCTAGTCCCGATGGTGATCGAACAGAGCGGACGCGGCGAACGCGCGTTCGACATCTATTCGCGCCTGTTGAAGGAGCGGGTGATCTTTCTTGTCGGCCCGGTCAACGACGCCAGCGCCAACCTGGTCGTCGCCCAATTGCTGTTCCTTGAAGCGGAAAATCCGGACAAGGACATCTACTTTTACATTAACTCTCCCGGTGGCTCGGTGACGGCTGGCATGTCGATCTACGACACCATGCAGTTCATCAAGCCGGATGTGTCGACGCTGTGCATCGGCCAGGCTGCCTCGATGGGCGCCTTCCTGCTCTGCGCCGGCGCCAAGGGCAAGCGTTTCGCCCTGCCCAACTCGCGCGTGATGATTCACCAGCCGCTCGGTGGCTTCCAGGGCCAGGCCTCGGACATCGCCATTCACGCCAAGGAAATCCTCTCCATCAAGGACAAGCTCAACCGCATCATGGCCGAGCACACCGGCCAGCCGCTTGAGCGCCTGGAGCGTGACACCGACCGCGACAACTTCATGTCGGCGGACGATGCCGCCGAGTATGGTCTGATCGACAAGGTTCTGACTCGCCGCGACGCGGCCTGATCCGGGAGACGAGAATGTCCAAGGGAAGCCAGGAAAAACTGCTCTACTGCTCGTTCTGCGGCAAGAGCCAGCACGAGGTCAAGAAGCTGATCGCCGGCCCGTCGGTGTTCATCTGCGACGAATGCATCTCGCTGTGTAACGACATCATCCGCGACGAACTGCCGGAAGAAGCCGCCAAGGCTGGCGGCTCCGACCTGCCGACGCCGCGCGAGATCAGCTCCATTCTCGACCAGTACGTCATCGGCCAGGAAGTCGCCAAGCGCATCCTGTCCGTCGCGGTCTACAACCACTACAAGCGCCTGCGCCACACTGCCCGCAATGCGGACGATGTCGAACTGGCCAAGAGCAACATCCTGCTGATCGGCCCCACAGGCTCCGGCAAGACCCTGCTCGCCCAGACGCTGGCTCGTCTGCTCAACGTTCCCTTCGTGATGGCCGACGCCACCACGCTGACTGAAGCCGGCTACGTCGGCGAGGACGTCGAGAACATCATCCAGAAGCTGCTGCAGAAGTGCGACTACGACGTCGAAAAGGCGCAGCAAGGCATCGTTTACATCGACGAAATCGACAAGATTTCTCGCAAGTCCGACAACCCGTCGATCACTCGCGACGTTTCGGGTGAAGGCGTGCAGCAGGCCCTGCTCAAGCTGATCGAAGGCACCACCGCCTCGATTCCGCCGCAAGGTGGCCGCAAGCACCCGAACCAGGACTTCGTCCAGGTCGACACCACGAACATCCTCTTCATCTGCGGCGGCGCCTTTGCCGGCCTGGAAAAGGTCATCAACAACCGCTCCGAAAAGGGTGGTATCGGCTTCGGTGCCGAGGTGAAGAGCAAGGAAGACAAGAAGGAAGTCGGCAAGATTCTGCAGGACGTCGAGCCGGAAGACCTGATCAAGTTTGGCCTGATTCCCGAACTGATCGGCCGCCTGCCGGTCATCGCCACGCTGAACGAGCTGGAAGAAGCCGCCCTCATCCAGATCCTGACCGAACCGAAGAATGCGCTGGTCAAGCAATACCAGAAACTGTTCGGCATGGAAAACATCGAGCTGGAAGTTCGCCCCACCGCACTGTCTGCCATCGCCAAGAAGGCGCTGGAGCGGAAAACCGGTGCACGCGGCCTGCGCTCGATCATGGAGCACGTACTTCTCGACACGATGTACGAACTCCCGGGCATGGACAATGTCGAAAAGGTGGTCGTCGATGAAAACTCGATCACCGGCGACACGCCGCCCCTGCTCATTTACGCCGACCAGCCCAAGGTATCCGGTTCGAACTAAGCCCCGTTAGGGGCTTGAAAACCGGTTTCCCGCCCCCACCTAGGGGGCATCTACCCTAAAAAGGCTTCTAATGTCGAACCCCAACACCCTCCCGGAAACCGTCGAACTGCCGCTGCTGCCGTTGCGCGATGTCGTCGTGTTCCCGCACATGGTCATCCCGCTCTTCGTCGGCCGCCCGAAATCCATCAAGGCCCTCGAAATGGCGATGGAATCCGGCAAGCACATTCTGCTGGTGGCCCAGAAGTCGGCGGCCAAGGACGAACCGGAGCCAGCCGACCTGTACCACATCGGCTGCATGGCCAACATTCTGCAGATGCTCAAGCTGCCCGACGGCACCGTCAAGGTGCTGGTTGAAGGCACGCAGCGCGCTCGCGTCGAAGCCGTTGAAGTGCAATCTTCCGTCTTCATGGCAACGGCTTGTCCGATCCCTCCGGGTACCGTCGAAGATCACGAGATCGAGGCCATGCGCCGCGCTGTGGTCGCCCAGTTTGACCAGTTCGTCAAACTGAACAAGAAGATTCCGCCGGAGGTTCTCTCCTCCATCGCCGGCATCGAGGATGCCGGTCGTCTGGCCGACACCATCGCTGCCCACCTGCCGCTCAAATTGGAGCAAAAGCAGGAAGTACTGGAGATGGAAAGCATTCGCGACCGTATCGATCGCCTGCTGTCGCAACTCGAAGCCGAAATCGACATCCTGCAGGTGGAAAAGCGCATCCGTGGCCGCGTCAAGCGCCAAATGGAAAAGAGCCAGCGCGAGTACTACCTGAACGAACAGGTCAAGGCCATCCAGAAAGAACTTGGCGAAGGTGAAGAAGGCGCCGACCTGGAAGAGCTGGACAAGAAGATCAAGGCTGCCGGCATGAGCAAGGAAGGCCTGGCCAAGGCGCAGGGCGAACTGAAGAAACTGCGCCTGATGTCGCCGATGTCGGCCGAAGCCACTGTCGTGCGCAACTTCATCGAGACCCTGATTGGCTTGCCGTGGCGCAAGAAGACCCGCATCAGCAAGGATCTGCGCGAAGCCGAAAAGATTCTCGACACCGATCACTTTGGCCTGGAAAAGGTCAAGGAACGCATCGTCGAATATCTTGCCGTGCAACAACGCGTCGACAAGGTCAAGGCACCGATCCTCTGCCTGGTTGGCCCTCCGGGCGTCGGCAAAACCTCGCTCGGCCAGTCCATCGCCAAGGCGACCAACCGCAAGTTCGTGCGCATGGCGCTCGGCGGCGTGCGCGACGAAGCCGAAATTCGCGGTCACCGTCGTACCTATATCGGTTCGATGCCGGGCAAGATTCTGCAAAGCCTGACCAAGGTCGGCGTACGCAATCCGCTATTCCTGCTCGACGAAGTCGATAAGCTTGGCCAGGATTTCCGCGGCGACCCGTCGTCTGCCCTGCTTGAAGTGCTGGACCCGGAACAGAACAACACCTTCCAGGACCACTACGTCGAAGTTGATTTCGACCTGTCCGACGTGATGTTCGTCGCTACGGCCAACACACTGAACATTCCGGCACCGTTGCTCGACCGTATGGAAGTGATCCGCCTGTCCGGCTATACGGAAGACGAGAAGGTCAATATCGCCTTGCGCTATCTGCTGCCAAAGCAGATGAAGAACAACGGGGTCAAGAAGACCGAATTGACGGTCGCCGAAAGTGCATTGCGCGACATCGTGCGCTACTACACCCGCGAAGCCGGTGTACGTGCGCTCGAACGCGAGATTTCGAAGATTTGCCGCAAGGTCGTCAAGACCCTGGTGCTGAAGAAGCGCGACAGCAAGATTCTGGTCAATGCCAAGAACCTCGATAAATTCCTCGGCGTGCATCGCTACACCTTCGGCATGGCGGAAAAGGAAAATCAGGTTGGTCAGGTAACCGGTCTGGCCTGGACCGAGGTCGGCGGCGAATTGCTGACCATCGAGTGCGCCAATATGCCGGGCAAGGGCAACATCCTGCGTACCGGTTCGCTCGGCGACGTCATGAAGGAATCGGTCGAAGCCGCCCGTTCCGTGGTGCGTGCCCGCGCTCGCCGTCTTGGCATCAAGGATGAAATCTTCGAGAAGACCGACATTCACATCCACGTGCCGGAGGGCGCCACACCGAAGGACGGTCCGTCTGCCGGCATCGCCATGACCACGGCGCTGGTTTCTTCCTACACCGGCATTCCGGTTCGTTGCGACGTCTGCATGACCGGCGAAATCACGCTGCGCGGTGAAGTGCTCGCCATCGGCGGCCTGAAGGAAAAGCTGCTGGCGGCCGTACGTGGCGGTCTGAAGACGGCCTTGATCCCCGAGGAGAACGTCAAGGATTTGACGGAAATCCCGGACAATATCAAGAACCGTATCGAGATCGTTCCGGTCAAGTGGATCGACCAGGTGCTGGAAAAGGCCCTTGAGCGCAAGCCTGAGGCCCTTGCTGACGCCAGCGACGAGAAAGCCGGCGTACAAGGCGCTGCCGAGGCCGGCGGCGCGACCACCGTCGTTACTCATTGATTTATAAGGAAAGGATGCCGTTGTCTTGGCAACGGCATCCCTATCCTTGCGGAAAAGCCGCCGCAACCCCGCCAGAATCCGCTTGACACAAGGATTTCGCGAGAGATAATTCCGTCCTCCAAGGCTTTAACCACTTGTAAACCAACCTGTAGGGGACTTAAATATGAACAAGACTGAACTGATCGATCAGATCGCCGCTTCTGCCGACATCTCCAAGGCTGCCGCCGGTCGTGCGCTGGACGCCGCTGTTGATGCCATCAAGGGCGCTCTGGCCAAGGGTGACTCTGTCAGCCTGATCGGTTTCGGCACCTTCTACGTCGGCGAGCGCGCTGCTCGCACCGGCCGCAACCCGCGCACCGGCAAGACCCTGGAAATCAAGGCCGCCAAGTCGCCGAAGTTCCGCGCCGGCAAGGGCCTGAAGGACGCCTGCAACTAAGAATTACCCGGGTGCTTAGCTCAGTTGGTAGAGCGTCGCCCTTACAAGGCGAATGTCGGCGGTTCGACCCCGTCAGCACCCACCAGTCGTTTCGAAAGGGCCCCGCCGAAAGAGCGGGGCTTTTTCTTGTTGGGAGTATCAGATGAGCACGCAAGAACACAAGGATCCGGACAAGATTGGCGAGGAACTGAAAGCCCAGCGTTTTCAGATGCTGGAAGACATCGCCGAAGAACTCGCCGGCGAAGTCGTCTTTCCCACCCACTTCGACGTCATCCTGCGCCTGCGCAAGGTCCTGAACGACCCGAACCAGAGCATTTCCGGGATTGCCGCTGCCGTCTCGCTCGAACCTCTGGTCAGCGCCAAGCTGCTCCATCTGTCCAACTCGGTTGCCTTCAACCCGCAAGGCAATCAGATTGTCGACCTCAAAACGGCCATTTCCCGACTGGGCCTGAATACCGTTCGTACGACCGCGATGAGTGTGGTCATGGCCCAACTGCTGCGCGCCAAGGGCATGGCCGATTTCTCCGAGCTATCGACCAAACTCTGGGAGCATACCGTCACCACGGCTGCCGCAGCCCGCATCATTGCCGCCGAGGCGCCACGCATCAATCGCGATGAAGCCATGCTGGCTGGCATGCTGCACGATCTCGGTGCCTTTTACATGCTCTACCGCGCCACGCAATACGACGAACTGCGCGCCCGCCCGGAAAGCGTTCGTTACCTGATCCTGCACTGGCACGAAAGCATTGGCGTTGCGCTGCTCGCCGCACTTGGGCTACCCGAGGAAATCGTCGAGGCGACTTCTGACCACGACGCCCTGCGTCCAATGCCCAATCCAGTACGCACCCTGACCGATGTCGTCTATATCGCCAACATGTTGTGCGGCGGACATTTCGAATGGTTGGCACAGGAACAGCCCGGCGCCAGCGATCGCACCGAGATTGATGCCATCGAGGAAAAATACGGCCACCTGCGCCCGGAAATCGAGGCTTTAGCTGCCGAGATGCGCAACAGTTTCGCCTGACCTGGCGAAAACCTTATTCCTTGCGGCCGTGACCGGTGCGCACCTGCGTCGCCGACAGGATGCCGCGCAGGATGTTGATTTCATCCTTTTCCAGGCGGATACGTCCGAACAGGCGGCGCAACTTGGGTAGCAGCCGGCCCGGTTGGGCTGGATTGTAGAAACCGGTATCGGTCATCACTTTTTCCAGATGACCGTAGAAGCCCTCGACCTCATCGTGCGCCGCCGGGGCAGAGGCAAATGGCGTCACCCCTTGTTCGATAGTTGGCGGTTTGCCGGCGAAAGCAGACATCCGGCATTCGTAACACATCACCTGCACCGCCGACCCGAGATTCAAGGAGCTGAAATCCGGGTTGGTCGGAATACTGACCGCTGCCTGGCAATACAGCACTTCTTCGTTGCTCAGGCCATGCGTCTCGTTGCCGAAGACCAGCGCCACTTCGCCCTGCCCCGCCTCAGCCAGCAAACGCTGAACGGTCTCGCGCGGCGTCCCGACCACCGGCCCCAGATCGCGCTGCCGGGCCGACATGGCTACGGCAAAGCTTGCGCCAACCAGGGCCTGCGGCAGGCTGTCGACGATTTTTGCCCGATTGAGCACGTCCACCGCACCTGTGGCCCGCGCATCGGCTTCCGGATCGGGAAATTGCTTGGGTTGCACGAGGTAGAGATCGGACAAGCCCATCGTCTTCATGGCACGCGCTGCCGCACCGATATTTCCAGGGTGACTGGGCCGACAAAGCACAACTCGGATACGCGACAGCAGGAGTTCGGGGTTCATAGTGTAAAATTCGTCTTTTGAAATTTCGTATCGGGTGGTCCACGGCCACCCGATCGCTCTTTAAAGCCATGCATCCAGCCCTGAATATCGCCATCAAGGCGGCGCGCCGCGCCGGCCAGATCATCAATCGCGCCTCGAACGATCTCGATTCGCTCAAGGTCGCTACCAAGCAGCCCAACGATTTCGTTACCGAGGTCGACCAAGCCGCTGAAGCCGCCATCATCGAAACCCTGCGCGAGGCCTATCCGGCCTACGGAATTCTAGCAGAGGAGTCTGGCCAGTCCGCCGGCAAGGGTAAGCAGGATACCGAATACCAGTGGATCATCGATCCGCTCGATGGTACGACCAATTTCATCCACGGCATGCCGCACTACGCCATCTCGATCGCCCTGGCCAAGAACGGTGTGGTCGAACAGGCCGTCGTTTTCGATCCGAACCGCAACGAGTTATTCACCGCCACCAAGGGCGCTGGCGCCTTCCTGAACGAGCGCCGCATTCGCGTTTCGCGTCGTACCAAGCTACAGGACTCCCTGCTCGGCACCGGCTTCCCGTACCGTGTGTTCAACCATGTCGACACCTATCTGGCGATCTTCAAGGAACTGACCCAGAAGACTGCCGGCATGCGTCGACCGGGCGCCGCATCGCTCGATCTCGCCTATGTCGCCTGCGGGCGCTACGACGGCTTCTGGGAATTCGACCTGTCGCCGTGGGATATTGCTGCGGGAGCCCTGCTCATTTCCGAGGCTGGTGGTTTGGTCAGCGATCTGCGCGGCGAAAACAACTATCTGGAAACCGGCAACGTGATCGCTGGCACGCCGAAAGTCTTCGCCCCGCTGCTCGGTGTTATCCAAGGCCATCTGCCGGAGTCGGTCCGCGGCTAAACTTTCCGGCCAGCACCAGAATCCAACACGGGGGCCGGCGGCCCCCGTTTATCGTTGAGGAAGCGCAATGATCAAGGTCTACGGCATCAAGAACTGCGACACCATGAAGAAGGCCTTCGCTTGGCTCGAAGCCCACGGCGTGGCGTATGAATTCATCGATTACAAGAAGGCCGGCGTAGCGGAAAACCACCTGCCCGACTGGAACCAGCGTGCCGGCTGGGAAAAGCTGCTCAATACGCGCGGCCTGATGTGGAAGAAGCTGACTGACGAAGAGCGGTCTGCGGTGGACGAGGCCAAGGCGCTGAAATTGATGGCGCAATACCCGTCGCTGATCAAGCGCCCGGTACTCGACGCCGGCAACAAACTGCTGGTCGGTTTCACCCCGGATAACTACGCGGAGCAACTGAAATGAGCAATAGCTTCGTTCGCCGCTTCCTGTTCGAACACCTCGACATCCGGGGTGCCATCGTCCATCTCGGCGACACCTGGCTGCAGATGCAGGCCGGTCGCGATTACCAGCCGACCGTCGCCCGCCTGCTCGGCGACATGGCCAGCGTCACGGCACTGATCGCCGCCCAGTTGAAACAGCCGGGCCGCCTGACCTTCCAGTTGCGCGGCAATGGTCCGGTCCAACTGCTGGTCATGGACTGCAACGAGCAGTTGCAGATGCGCGGCATGGCGCGCAGCAATCCGGTCGTGCTGGCGGCCCCGGTGCCGGAACTGCTCGGCGCCCACCAGGGCGGCCAATTGATGCTCAGCCTCGACCTGCCGACCGCCCGCCAGCCTTACCAGAGCTACGTGCCGTTGGTCGGCGATTCCACCGCGGCAATCTTCGAGCATTACCTTGAGCAATCCGAACAGCAGGCTTCCCGCCTGTTCCTCACCGCCAACGACGACGCGGCTGCCTGCCTTTTCCTGCAGAAGATGCCAGATGCCGACCTGCACGACGCCGACGCCTGGAACCGCATCACTCATCTGGCCAGCACGGTCAAGGACGAGGAACTGCTCGGCCTCGACGCCGAAAGCCTGCTCACCCGCCTCTTCCACGAAGACATGGAGCAGCATGGCATTCGTGTCTACGATCCGCAGCCGGTGGTTTATCACTGCCCGGAAGACTGGGACAAGGTGCGTGACATGATCCGCAGCCTGGGGCGCCACGACGCCGAGGCCATCGTCGCCGAACACGGCGAAATCCTGATCCGCGACGATATTTGCAACCGTGACTACCGCTTCAGCCCGGAGGACGTCGCGGCCATCTTCGCCGACAGCGAAGGCAAGGCGCTCAACTAAGCCATGGCGTTTGCCGCTGCCCGAGGCGGCGGCAAACCTGGCTCAAACCACCTTACCCGGATTCATCAGGCCAAATGGGTCGAGCGCCTGCTTGAGCGAGCGCATCAGCGCCATTTCCACGGGCGATTTGTAGCGCAGAATTTCCTCACGCTTCAACTGGCCGAGGCCATGTTCGGCCGAGATCGAACCGTTCAGCGCCTGCACGATGTCGTGCACGCGTCGATGCACCGCCGGCTGCTGGGCGATGAAAGCCGTATTGTCCTGGGCATCCGGCTTGGACAGGTTGTAATGCAGGTTGCCGTCGCCGACGTGGCCGAAGGCGACCACGCGGATGCCGGGAAAAGCCGCGCCCAGTTCCGCATCGGCCCGTGCCAGGAACTCCGGAATTTTCGACACTGGCACGGCGATGTCGTGCTTGATCGAAATACCCTCGATCTTCTGCGCCTCAGAAATATTCTCGCGCAGCGCCCACAGTTTGTGCGCCTGCTCGCCGGTTTGCGCGATGGCACCGTCGCTCACGTCGCCCGCTTCCAAGCGCTCGGCCAGCCAGGTCTCGACCGCCGCCGGCTCGGCATCGGAAAACTCGGCCAGCACGTACCAGGAGCTGCTCGCCGTCGGTCGCTGCGTTGCAGGAATATTCTTCAGCACCAAACCAAGCGCCGGCTCGGAAATCAGCTCGAAGGCCGTCAGCTGTGCATCAAAACTGGTTTTTGCCCGATTGAGCAGGTGCACCGCAGCAGTCGGGTTGTCGACGTTCAACCAGCAGGTCGTCTGCCGCTGCGGCAGCGGAAAGAGCTTCAAGACCGCGCCGGTGATGATGCCGAGCGTGCCTTCGGCACCGATGAACAGCTGCTTCAGGTCGTAGCCGGTGTTGTCCTTGCGCAGGCCGCGCAGGCCGTTCCACAACTCGCCGCTGGGCAGCACCACTTCCAGGCCAAGCGTCAGTTCGCGGGTATTGCCGTAGCGCAACACCTGCACGCCGCCGGCGTTGGTCGACAGGTTGCCGCCGATCTGGCAGGTGCCTTCGGAGGCCAGTGCGAGCGGAAAGAGCCGCCCGGCGGCACGCGCCGCTTCCTGCACCTGCGCCAGCGTGCAGCCGGCTTCGACGGAAATCGTGTTGTTTTCGGTGTCCACCGCAGCAATGCGGTTCAGGCGGCCAAGGGCGATCACCACCGCCCTGCCCGCTTCGTCCGGCGTCGCCGCACCGCACAAGCTGGTGTTGCCCCCCTGCGGGACGATGGGCACGCCGGCGGCAACACAGGCCTTGACCACCGCCGCCACCTCCTCGGCATTGCCCGGGCGCACGACACATTGCGCCGCACCGCGGTAGCGCCCACGCCAATCGGTCAGATAAGGCGCGATATCGGCCGGCTCGGTCAGCACCTGAGCGGTGCTGACGATGCCGGCCAAGGTCTGAATCAGATCAGGCGATCTTGGCGTAGAGGTCATGGTGGTCGGCGTCGATGACCTTGACCTGCAGGAAGTCGCCCGGCTGAGCATCGAAGTGGCCGTCGATATAGACCAGACCGTCGATCTCCGGTGCATCGGCCTTGGAGCGGGCAATGGTGCCTTCTTCATCGACTTCATCGACCAGCACTTCGATCACGCTGTCGATCTTGGCGGCCAGCTTGTCGGCGGAGATGTCTTCCTGTACCTGCATCAGCCAGCGGCGGCGATCCTCGCGCACGTCTTCCGGTAACAGCAGACCCAGATCGTTGGCGGCCGCGCCTTCGACCGGCGAGTAGGCAAAGGCGCCGACGCGGTCGAGCTGGGCGTCTTCGAGGAACTGGATGAGCATGTCGAAATCCTCCTCCGTCTCGCCGGGGAAGCCGGTGATGAAGGTCGAGCGGATGACGATTTCCGGGCAGATTTCGCGCCACTTGCGGATACGCTCCAGCGTGTTCTCGGCCGAGGCCGGACGCTTCATCGCCTTGAGAATCTTCGGGCTGGCGTGCTGGAACGGCACATCGAGGTAAGGCAGGATCTTGCCCTCGGCCATCAGCGGAATCACGTCGTCGACCGACGGATACGGATAGACGTAATGCAGGCGCACCCAGATGCCGAACTGGGCCATGGCCTCGCACAACTCCTTCAGGCGGGTCTTGACCGGCTTGCCACCCCAGAAACCGGTGCGGTATTTCAGATCGACGCCGTAGGCCGAGGTGTCCTGCGAAATGACCAGCAGTTCCTTGACGCCGGCGCGGGCCAGGCTTTCAGCTTCGGCCAGCACGTCGCCGACCGGGCGCGACACCAGCGGGCCACGCAGCGACGGGATGATGCAGAAAGTGCAGCTGTGGTTGCAGCCTTCGGAAATCTTCAGGTAGGCAAAGTGATCCGGCGTCAGGCGCACGCCCTGCGGCGGCACCAGATCGGTATAGGGATCGTGCGGCTTGGGCAGATGCTGATGCACGTAGCCCATCACTTCGTCGGCCGCGTGCGGGCCGGTCACGGCCAGCACGGACGGGTGCGTCGTCTGCACGATGTCGCCCTTGGCGCCAAGGCAGCCGGTCACGATGACCTTGCCGTTTTCGTTGAGCGCCTCGCCGATGGCATCGAGCGACTCCTCGACGGCGGCATCGATGAAGCCGCAAGTGTTTACGATCACCAGATCGGCATCGTCGTAGTTCGGCGAGAGTTGATAGCCCTCGGCGCGCAGCTTGGTCAGGATGCGCTCGGTGTCTGATCCGGCCTTGGGACAGCCGAGGGAAACGATGCCGACGGTCGGCACTTTGAGTTCAGTGGTCATGCAGAAAAACCTTATTCCGGCCAGGCCGGTGAGCAAAGGGCGTATTTTACCGGGAGAAGGCGTCGGGCAAGCGGTCGATTGCCTGTTTGAGCGCCTCGAAACACTCTGGGTCGATGGCCGTGCCGACATTTTCAGCCATGATTTCCAGCGTTTTCGGGATCGGCACCGCCCCACGATAGGGGCGTTCGGCGGTGATCGCGTCGAAGATGTCGGCCGTCGTGATGATGCGGGTTTCCAGCGAGATCTCCTCCGCCTTCAAACCGCGCGGATACCCCTTGCCATCCAGTCGTTCGTGGTGCGCTGCCGAGACGCGCGCCAATTCGGCAAACGCATCGATCCGCGACAGGATGGCTTCGGTATAAGCGGCATGCGCCTGCACCGCCGCCCATTCATCGGCATCCAGCTTGCCCGGCTTGTCGAGCACGCTGTTGCTGACGCCGAGCTTGCCGACATCGTGCAACAAGGCCCCGCGCTTCAGCCAGCGGCGCCGCTCAGGCCCGAGGCCGAGGCTCTCGGCAATCATGTCCGTGTACAAGGCAACGCGGGCGCTATGGCCGCTGGTGTAGGGACTTTTCGAGTCGACCACCTGACCGAAGGCGGCTGCGATATCGTCGAGATAATCGTCATCGAGCGGCACGACGTGCGCTGCCGGCTCCAGCGCCAGGATGGCGGACATGACCTCGGGCGAAGCGAGCATCGCCCAGAATGCATCGTCATCGGCCACCGCCTCGAAAACCCGGACCAAAGCAGGATCGAACCAGGTGCCTACCCTGCCCATCACTTCGTCGAGCGCTGCCTGCGGGCCGCCAGCGGTGTGAAATACATCGATCACCTGCGCCAGCAAGGCGATGCGGGCAAATAGGGGAATCGCCTGGCCAGCCAACCCTTCCGGCTTGCCCTTGCCGTCGAAATGTTCATCGAGACTAAAAATACCTGCCGAAACACTTTCCGGAAAGCGCAACAGGCGGGCAATTTCCGCGCCCCGCTGGCATCGCGTCGCGATCAATTCATGCGCGAGTTCACTGCCATCGCGCATGATGGTCAGCACGCTGCGGAAGCGCTCGGCCAGGCCAGCTTTCAGGCCCGTATGCTTGAGTACGAAGTTGAGCACCTGCGGCAGGCTGTCGCCGACCGTCTTGAAATCGCGCTTGAAGCTCAGGTCATCGGTCAGATAGAGCTCGCAGATGCGTGCCGCATTGCTGCTACAGCCGAGGTCTTTCAGCAGCAGCGTGTAATAGAGCCCCCACAGCTCCTCGTCGCCCAGGCCGAGACGGCGGCCGATGTGCATGCCGATCCAGCAACAACGTACGCAGTGCCCTTCCGGCTGCCCTTCTGTGATGTCGAGCGCATGCGACAGCGCCGAGATCAGTTCGGACAAGCGCAGGTCGGCCACGGACTCAAAAGACGAAGGCGGGAGAAATTTGGCGTTCATGGATGTCTAGGATACATCCAGCACACCAAAGTTCTCCCGCCTTCCATTCGGCGGTTGGGCCGAAAGCGCTTACTGGGCCGGAGCGACCGCCGGCTGTTCGACTGCTACCGGAGCAGCGACCTTCTTGTGACCTTCGTCCGGATGCCAGCCGAGCACGACCAGCATGACCATGAAGCCGACGACGTAGGCCACGGCAACGTGCCAGCCATGGCGCAGCCACTGGGCCGCCGACTTGGCTTCCGGGAACATGTTGGACAGCGCGACGCCAGCCGACGAGCCGAACCACAGCATCGAACCGCCGAAGCCCACGGCATAGGCCAGGAAGCCCCAGTCAAAACCGCCCTGACGCAAGGCCAGCGCGGTCAGCGGGATGTTGTCGAAAACGGCGGAGACAAAGCCCAGAGCGAAGGCCGATTGCCAGGAAGCCGGCGGCAGTTCTTCAACCGGCATCATCGAGGCGCACAACACCAGCGAGAGCAGGAAAATCGAGCCCTTGATCGTGTCCGGCAGCAGTTCCCAGTCATGGCGACGCACCGGGATGGTCAGGATGATCGCCGCCCACACGGCGACACCGATGAAGGGGAAGTGATCGGCCAGTTCCGGATACTGCACGTTGATGGTGATGTTGGTGGCCACGGCGAAGACCAGCATGGTGGCGACGATGAAGATGCGGCCCCAATCGACGTGGGTATGTTCGTGCGCATGCTTGATGATCGGCGAATAGGCATGCTGCTGCTTGGCGCCGAAATAACCGATGATCAGTAGCGCGACGCCAGCGGCGACGTAGGCATCGACCACGGTGATCGGGCTGATGCCGTCGATCCACATCATGGTCGTCGTCGTGTCGCCGACCACCGAACCCGAACCGCCGGCGTTCGATGCAGCGACGATGGCGGCCAGATAACCGATATGCACCTTGGCCTTGAACAACTGGTGCGCCATGGCCCCGCCGATCAGCGCGGCAGCGATGTTGTCGAGGAAGCTGGAGATCACGAAGACCATGACCAGCAGCACGAACCCGCCCTTCCAGTCGTCCGGCAGGAACTTCGGCAGCACGACCGGCACGTGGCTCTTCTCGAAGTGGCGAGCCAGCAAGGCAAAGCCAGTGAGCAGGCAGAACAGGTTGGCTACCGTCACCCACTCATGGCCGAGGTGACCGAAGAAGCCGGCAACCCCGACACCGGTCTTGAAGCCGGTGAAGATGATCTTGTACAGGCTGATGGTGAACAAACCGGTCAGCGCGACATACAAGGTGGCGTTATGAAACAGCGCGACGCCGAGCAGGGTCAGTGCAAACAGGATGAAATCGACGGGTATGCCGCCAACGGTCGGCAGATTAGCGGCCGCAAAGGCCGAGGCCGGCAGCAGGCAAAGCAAGGGCAAGAAACGGTGCATGGCTGTTCTCGATGAGGTTTGAATTCGTTTTGATTCCGCCGACGCTGCACGCGCCGGACTCCCTGATTTTTGGCAAAACCGCATTGTCCACCGCAGCAGTCGGCTTTTCAATTGCGGATTACCCCTTAACGATCAAAATCTGCCTGACTGGCCGACCCAATCCTTAAAGTCTTACTCGTCGCCATCCAGATCGCGCCGCGGCACGGTTTCCGGATCGGCGATGATGCCGCGATAGATCTCCACGCGGTCGCCTGCCTTCAATGCGGCATCGAGCTTGACCAGGCGGCCGAAAACCCCCACCTTCTGCGCCGCCAGGTCGATATGCGGAAACTGCTTGAGGATGCCCGAGCGCTCGATCGCATCCTTGACCGTCGATTCGTCCGGCACCTCGATGTTGAGCCAGATCTGGTTGCCCGGTTCGGAATACGCTACGCCGATCTGCATGTTCGATTCTCCCTAGTTCAAATTCAGGCAGCGACCGGCGTCCCGCTCGCCCCGGCGGCGGCACGCGCCTCCAGCCGGCGCTCCATGGCCCGCTTGCCGGCCAGCAGGAAGCCGAGAATGGCGAAGCCGCCCGGTGGCAGGATCATCAGCAAGGCCCCGCCATAGCCCGGCAGCTTCATTTCGAGAAAGGCGAAGGACGGTCCGAGCAGGTTGGATGCCTGGGCGAACAACGTGCCGGCACCAAGGAATTCGCGGATCAGCCCGATCACCGTCAGCGCGCCGGTGAAGCCCAGGCCCATAGCCAGGCCGTCCACCGCCGAGGCGACCACCCCATTCTTCACGGCAAAGGCTTCCGCTCGGCCAAGAATGGCGCAATTGACCACGATCAGCGCGATGAACAGGCCGAGCACCTTGTACAGATCGTGCAACCAGGCGTTCATCGCCATATCGACCACCGTCACCAGCGTCGCGATCAGCACGACGAAGACCGGAATGCGCACCTGCGAGCTGACCGTATGCCGGATCAGCGAGACCAGGATATTCGATACGACGAGCACCGCCGTCGTCGCCAGGCCCATGCCCAGGCCGTTGGTGCCGCTCGTCGTCACCGCCATGGTCGGGCACATGGCCAGCAGTTGCGAGAACACGACGTTCTGCTCCCACAGGCCTTCCTTCATGATGCTGCCGTAGTTGCTGTCACTCATCGCTCGCTCCTAACCGGTGATTTCCGTCTTGTGGGCAGCGAAGAACTCCAGCCCACCCTTGACCGCCTTGACCACGCCGCGCGGCGTGATGGTCGCGCCGGCAAACTGGTCGAAGACCCCGCTATCCTTCTTGACGGCCCATTTTTCAGGCGCCGGTTCGCCCAGCGACTTGCCGTCGAAGGACTTGATCCACGAATCCTTCTTGACCTCGATCTTGTCGCCCAGGCCGGGCGTCTCGGCGTGTTTCAACACGCGCACGCCGAGCGTCTTGCCGCTCATGTCGACCGCCATCAGGATCTGGATTTCGCCGGCATAGCCCCGCCCCGCCACCTTGAACAAGGCCGCTTTCATCTCGCTGCCCTGGCGGGCGCGGTAGATGGTCACCGGCTGGCCATCGCGGTCGACGTTGATCGTATCCTTCAGAAAATCGTTATCGGCCATGCCGCTGGGCAGCACCTCCGACAGTGAATCGCGCAAGTCCTTGGCTTCGGCCGCGGCAATGGCGTCGTGCGTGGCGGTCGAGGCCATGGCCAGCGCGCCGCTCGCCAGCAGGGCCACCACGCCGAGCAAGGCCGGCTGGTAACCGATTTTTTCCCGGATGCTTTCCAGATTCATCTTAGGCTCCCTTGTTTTCCGGAATGTCCAGCGGCTTGCCCTTGCGGTCGCGGCCGAGGATGCGCGGCTTGACGAAGCGGTCGATGACCGGCGTCAGCGAATTCATCAGCAGTACCGCGAAGGCCATGCCTTCCGGATAGCCGCCGTAGGTACGGATCACCCAGGTGAGCAGGCCGATGCCGAGGCCGAAGATCAGCTGGCCGGTGCCGGTATTGGGCGAGGTCACGTAATCGGTGGCGATGAAGAAGGCGCCGAGCATCGCCGCACCGGACAACAGGTGGGCGGACACGCTCAGGTAATGCGTGGGATCGACGGCATGGCCGATGGCGGCCGGGATCGCCAAGCCCGCCAGCACGGCGACTGGCGTGTGCCAGGTAATGATGCCGGCGAACAGCAGGTAGAGGCCGCCAGCCAGGATCAGGAAGCTGGCCGACTCACCGAAACTGCCGGCCCGGGCACCGCTCCACGAGAACAGCGCAGTCGCGTGCTCGCCGCCAAGCGAGTGCAGCAGATCGATGCCGCGCGACAGTTCGGTCTTGGTGAAGCCAAGCAGTGAGGCGCTGGCCATGGCATCCGGCACCGCCTGGTTGCCGAGGAAGATTTGCAGGCCGTGGATGAAATCGGGCGCAGCCACCGAGTTGATCGGCAGCGGGAGGATCCACTGGGTCAGCGGCACCGGGAAGGAAACGAGCAGCGCAACGCGGGCGACCATGGCCGGGTTATAGACGTTCTGTCCCACCCCGCCGAACACCTGCTTGCCGATCACGATGGCGATGAAGCCGCCGACGATGGCTACCCACCACGGCGCCCAGGGCGGCAAGGTGAGCGCCAGCAGCCAGCCGGTCAGCATGGCCGAGCCGTCCCACAGCGTGCGCTGGATGCGCGCATTTCCCATCATCTTCAACGACAGCGCTTCGAAGCCCAAGCAGGAGAGAATGGTCAGCAGCCACAGGAAGAACGACGGCCAACCGTACAGCCAGAAGCCGTACAGCGTGGCCGGGGCAAGCGCCAGCTGCACGCGGAACATCGTGCGCGTCACCGAGTTGCCGCCGTGGGCGTGCGGCGAGGCGATCGGCTGGGCGGTCAGGGCGCCGGTACTCATGCGATTTCTCCTTGATTTGGGGTGTGCACCGCAGCAGTCGCAGCGGCGGCTTGTTGTGCAGCTTGTTGGGCGGCCCGTTCGGCCTTGCGCCGGGCAGCGGCCTCGGCTTTCTCGCGCGCTTCGCGTTCGAGGCGATCCTGGCGGGCCAGCGCCAGTTTCTTGGTCGCCTCACCGCGCAACTTGGCCCGTTCGCGCGCCGAAATGTCGCCCTTGGCGTGGTAGAAGTACTGCACCAGCGGGATGTGCGACGGGCAAACGTAGGCGCAGCAACCGCAGGCGATGCAATCGGCCAGACCGAGATCGGCGGCGCCATCGAGATCGTCGTTGCGAATGCGGGCGCTCATTTCGAGCGGCAACAGCCCCATCGGGCATGCCTTGACGCAGCTGCCGCAACGAATGCAGGCCTCCGGATCGAAAGCCGCCGCTTCGGCGGCATCGAGCAAGAGGATGCCGCTGGTGCCCTTGACCACCGGCACGCGCAGGTGCGGCAGCACGGTTCCCATCATCGGCCCGCCCATGACGATGCGCGCCGCTTCGCCGCGGGTACCGCCGTTGAAGGCGATCAGATCGCTCAGCAGCATGCCGATCGGCACCTCGTAATTGCCCGGCTCGGCCACTGCCTTGCCGTTCAAGGTGAGCAGTCGGCTGACCAGCGGCCGGCCGAGACAGACGGCGTTATGCACCGCCTGCGCCGTGCCGACGTTATGCACGATGACGCCAACGTCGGCGGCACGCGCATCGGACGGCACTTCGCGTCCGGTCAGCTCGACGATCAATTGGCGGTCCGAACCCATCGGATAACGCGCCGGTACCGGCATGACTTCGATCCCGGCGAAGGCTGCGGCTGCCTCGCGCATGGCAGCGATGGCTTCCGGCTTGTTATCTTCGATGCCGACGCGCGCCACCTTGGCGCCGGTGGCAACCAGCATCAGTCGGATACCCGACACGATCTCGTGCGCCCGGTCGCGCATCAGGCGGTCGTCGCAGGAAAGATAGGGTTCGCACTCGCTGCCGTTGATGAGCAGGGTGTCGATTTCGGAACGACGGCCGAGATTGAGCTTGACCGAGGATGGGAAGGTCGCGCCGCCCAGCCCGACCACACCGGCTGCAGCAACGCGGGCCGCGATGTCGGCCGGCGCCAGGGCATAGGGATCGGCCGGTACATCAGCATCGATCCACACATCCTCGCCATCACTGTCCAGCGTGATGGCCATGGCCGGCAGGCCGGAAGCATGCGGTGCGGTGATTTCGACAATGGCGCTGATCACGCCCGAGGTCGGCGCATGCAAGGGCGCCGAGATGTTGCCTTGGGCGGCAGCGATCAATTCGCCCTTCTTCACTTTCTGGCCAACCAGCACGACTGGCCGGGCCGGTGCCCCGACATGCTGCGACAGCATCAGGTAGAGGCGCGGCGGCATCGGCACGCGGCGCACCACGGCATCCGCCGCCGGCCGCTTGTGATCTGCCGGATGCACGCCCCAGTGCTGGCCGAGAAAGGTTTTGAAGAGATTCATGAAGCCCATGACCGCTCCTTAACTCACCGATTCCTTCTGTGCTGCCTCGGCAGCCGCCTTGGCCGCTGCCGCTTCGCGTTCCGCCTTGCGCTTGGCCGCCGCTTCGGCCTTTTCCCTGGCTTCGCGCGCCAGCCTGTCCTGCCGCTGTTGGGCCAGCTTCTTGGTCGCCTCGTTGCGCAGCTTGGTACGCTCCTGCGCGGCCATCTCGCCCTTGGCATGGACGAAGTACTGAACCAGCGGAATCTTCGACGGGCAGACGAAGGAGCAACAGCCGCAAGCGATGCAGTCCTTCAGGCCCAGGCCGACCGCTTCGTCAAAAGCCTCGTTGCGGATGCGCGAACTCATTTCGAGCGGCAGCAGACCCATCGGGCAGGCCTTGACGCAACTGCCGCAGCGAATGCACGGGTTGGGCTCCTGCTCCGCCACCTCGTCGGCATCCAGCGCCAGGATGCCGCTGGTGCCCTTGACCACCGGCACGCGCCAGTGAGGAATCTGCATGCCCATCATCGGGCCGCCCATGACGCGCCGCGCCAGGCCGATGCCCTCGCCCTTCAAACCGCCGGCGAAGGCGATCACTTCCTCGGCCAGGGTGCCGATGCGGACCTCGACGTTGCCCGGCTGGGCAGCGCAAGCCCCATTAATCGTCACCAGCCGTGAAATCAGCGGCTTGCCCTCGCGCACTGCGGCGCGCACTGCCAGCGCCGTGCCAACGTTATGCACGATGACGCCGATATCGGCCGGGCGGCCATCGGCCGGCACTTCGATGCCGGTCAGCACCTGGATCAACTGCTTTTCCGAACCCATCGGGTAACGCGCCGGCACCGGCTGCACCTGCACATTGGCAAATGCGGCGGCCGCTTCGCGCATGGCGGTAATGGCCTCCGGCTTGTTGTCCTCGATGCCAACCAGCGCCACCTTGGCCCCGGTGGCATGCAGCATGATGCGAATGCCGTCGACGATGCCGGCTGCCGCATCGCGCATCAGACGGTCATCGCAGGAAAGATAAGGCTCGCATTCGCCGCCGTTCATGACCAGCGTGGTCACCTGGGCACGCGAAGCGCCGATCAGCTTGACGGCAGACGGAAAGGCCGCACCGCCCAGACCGACGACCCCGGCTGCGGCGACCTTCTTGCCGATGGCAGCCGGTTCCAGCGCAAACGGATCGTCGCACCCAGCCAGCTCGCACCATTCGTCGGCGCCGTCGGCTTCGAGGATGATGGCCGGCAGGCTGAGGCCGGAAGGGTGCGGCGCGGTGATTTCGGTCACCGCCATGATCGTGCCCGAGGTCGGCGCATGAATCGGTGCCGATACCATGCCTTGCGCCTCGGCGATCAATTCGCCCGTCTTCACCTTCTGGCCAACCAGCACGATAGGCCGGGCCGCACCGCCGAGGTGTTGCTGCAACGGCAGATACAACTTGGCCGGAACGGGCATCGTCCGCACTGCCTGGTCGGCCGCTGGCCGCTTGTGGTCGTCCGGATGCACGCCCCAATCGTCGGCGAACAAGTGCTTGAACAGATTCATCACGCCCATGCTGTCCTCACGCGGCGACCGGCTTGGGCATCACCCAATGCTGGATCGTGACCGGGGTGGAGATCATCGTCAGCGCCTCGGTCGGGCACTTGTCGACGCAGCTGCTGCAGCCGGTACAGGCTTCGCGCAGCACGTTGTGAATCTGCTTGGCGGCGCCGATCAGCGCATCGGTCGGGCAGACCTTGCTGCAGCGGCAGCAGCCGATGCACAGCTCTTCGGCGACCACAGCGATCTTCGGACCGTCGTCCGACATCGCGGAGAGATCGACGCTCAGGCCGAGCTTGGCGGCGATGGCCGCGGCCAGCGCTTTGCCGCCCGGCGGGCAGCAGGTCGGTGCAGCCGTGCCGTCGACGATGGCATTGGCGGCACCGGAGCAACCGGGAAAGCCGCATTGGCCGCAGTTGGAACCGGGCATCATGGCGATCAGTTCATCGACCACCGGATTGCCCTCGACTTGCAGGAACTTGTTGGCAACACCCAGCACGATGCCGAGCACGGCGCCGAGCAAGGTCAGACTCAGGATGGCAGCGATCATGGCGTGTTCTCCCGTATTAAACGTTCAGGCCCGAGAAGCCCATGAAGGCCAGGGCGAGCAGGCTGATGGTGACGAAAGCGATGGGCGAACCGGCGAAGGCGGCCGGCACGCGGGCCAGCGCCACGCGTTCGCGCAGGCCGGCGAAGATGAGCAACACCAGGGTGAAGCCGAGCGCCGAACCGAAACCGTAGAGCAGGCTCTTGAACAGGCTGAACTTCTGCTCGACATTGAGTAGCGCGACACCGAGCACGGCGCAGTTGGTGGTGATCAGCGGCAGGTAGATGCCGAGCGACTGGTAAAGCGCGGGCACCGTCTTCTTGATGAACATCTCGGTGAATTGCACGACGGCGGCGATGACCAGGATGAAGGTCAGGATGCGCAGGTAGCCGAGACCGAGCGGTTGCAGCAACCAGTTGTCGAGCATCCAGGAAGCGCCGGCCGCCAGCGTGATGACGAAGGTGGTCGCCATGCCCATGCCGAAGGCTGAATCCACACTCTTGGAAACGCCCATGGCCGGACAAAGGCCGAGAAACTTGATCAGCACCACGTTGTTGACCAAGGCCGTGGAAAGCAGCAGCAGGATGATTTCGCTCATTTCTGAAAAATGGCCAAGTTGGGTTGCCCCCTCTCCTGCACAAGCTGTGCCAATTCAGTCAAACGCCTGAAAACCCCACGCCGATGCGGCTTCTGCGGTGCACGCATCAAAACGGTGCATTTTCAGCTTGTCGGCTTGTCGCAAACCCGACAGCGATTTCGTCGCATTCCTTCCCAAACCGCACCAGCCGGGCGTTACGGAACTGACGACTGGCTGACGGCACGGAATCTGCTAGCCAAGGACAAAACCACTTTTGTCAGGAGCTCCTTCATGTCGGCCCTTCCCGCAGACCAGAAGCGTGTCGAACCCGGATTACCGCCCGAAGCGTTCAGTCACGCCGTGTATCAGGCCGACCTGGCCATCTCGATCACCGACACCAAGGCCAATATCCTGTTCGCCAACGAGGCGTTCTCCCGCGTTACCGGCTACGGCACCGACGAGATCGTCGGCCAGAACGAATCCGTGCTGTCCAACCACACCACGCCGCCCGAGCTATACCGCGAGATGTGGGAGCACCTGACGACGCGCCGCCCGTGGTCTGGCCGCCTGCTCAACAAGCGTAAAGACGGCGACCTCTACCTGGCCGAACTGACCATCTCACCGGTCGCCGACGCCGATGGCAAGGTCAGCCACTACGTGGGGATGCACCGCGACATCACCGCCCTGCACCGCCTGGAGCGCATGGTGCGCAACCAGAAGGAAGTCATCGAATCGGTCATCGACGCCGCACCGGTCGCCTTCGCCCTGCTCGACATCAGCGGCAAGGTGATTCTGGATAACCAGGAATACAAGAAGCTGGTCACCGATCTTGGCCAGAACGAACCGGCCCACACCCTGCTCGACAGCCTGGCGCCGCACTGGCGCGAGGCGCTCTCCAGCGACCCCAAGGCCTGCGCCTTCGGCAGCATGGAAACGCGCATCGACCGCCCGGCCGGCCGGCCGCGCTGGCTGTCGGTCACCTCGTCGGTGATCAATATCCACAGCGACTGCGCCACCAATTACTTCACCACTGGCGGCCAACCCGGCCTGCTGCTGGCCATTTCCGACGTTTCCATCCTGCGCGAGGAACAGGAGCGCGCCCGCGCCGCCGCGCTGCAGGCCGTGCTGGCCGAGGAAGAACGCACGGCGGCGATCCGCGAGGGTCTGGGCGCCGCCCTCTTCCGCCTGGAAGAACCGATGAACGTGATGGCCTCGGCCGTCGCCGTGCTGCAACGACGCGACCCCAACACCGCCAGCATGCTGCAGATGGCGCTGAACAGCAGCCGCGAGCACATGGAAACCCTGCGCCAGGTCATCCCGCAAAGCCCGCAGGAGATCGTGGTCAGCGTCAATATCAACGAGATCCTGCGCGATGTGCTCGAAGTCAGCACGCCGCGCCTGCTCGGCGCCGGCATCGTGGTCGATTGGCAACCCGCCATCACCCTGCCCGCCATCCTGGGCCGGCCACTGCAACTGCGCATGCTGTTCAAGGCGCTGGTCGATAACGCCATCGAAGCGATGAACGTCAAAGGCTGGAACCGGCGCGAGCTGTCGCTGACCAGCAAGGTGGATGGCGACCGCATCGTCGTCTCGGTGCTCGATTCCGGCCCCGGCATTCCCGAGGAATGGCGCCTGAAGGCCTTCGAGCCCTTCTTCACGGCCAAGAACGGCAGCGGCAAGCACATCGGCACCGGCCTCTCGCGCGCCCAGCAGGTGGTCGCGGACCACGGCGGCATCATCGACCTCGATGAGAGCCCGAGCGGCGGCTGTGCCGCCATTGTCGAATTCCGCCTAGACGGCGACCCGATCTAATAAAAAGAGAACAGCATGCACGACCACATACACATTGCCAAAGCCGACGAGGAATGCCCGCCGCCCGGCGGCTACTGTCGAACGCACGAACTCAACATCCTGCTGCTCGCGGCGCTCTACGCCGTCAGCCGCGTGCTCAGCCGCTCGCTGGCCATCGGCGAAACCCTGCGCGACCTGCTGCGCGTGCTTCATGACGAAGCCGGGCTGAGCAAAGGCCTGGTTGCCGTGGTCGATAGCGAGACCGGCAACCTCAACGTCCATACCCTGTACAACCCGGATGGCCTGGAATCGGACGACACCCAATACGCCCCTGGCGAAGGCATCATCGGCCTGATCCTGGAAAAGCCGCGCACCATCAAGCTGGCGCGCGTCGCCGACGAGCCGCGCTTCCTGAACCGGACGCGCGTTTACGACCCGGAACTGCCCTTCATCGCCGTGCCAATCAAGGTCGGTGGCGACCTCAAGGGCGTACTCGCTGTCCAGCCCGAAGCGCCGGAAGACGGCCTCCTGGAAGAACGCGCCCAGTTCGTCGAAATGGTCGCCAACCTGATCGGCCAGAGCCTCAAGCTGTCGATGGATATCGCGCAGGAGAAATCCAGCCTGGTCGAAGAGCGCGATTCGCTGCGCCGCACCGTGCGCCACCAGTTCGGCTTCGAGAACATGGTCGGCCGCTCGGCCGTCATGCGCCGCGTCTTCGATCAGGCGCGCATGGTCGCCAAGTGGAACACCACCGTGTTGATCCGCGGTGAAACCGGCACCGGCAAGGAACTGATCGCCAATGCCATCCACTACAACTCGCCGCGCGCCCGCAACGCCATCGTCAAGTTGAACTGCGCCGCATTGCCGGAAAACCTGCTCGAATCCGAACTCTTCGGCCACGAGCGCGGCGCCTTCACCGGCGCGGTCGAAGCGCGCAAGGGACGTTTCGAGCAGGCACACGGCGGCACCCTATTCCTCGACGAAATCGGCGAAGTGTCGGCACCCTTCCAGGCGAAGCTGCTGCGCGTCTTGCAGGAAGGCGAATTCGAACGGGTCGGCGGCTCGAAGACGATCAAGGTCGATGTTCGCATCATCGCTGCCACCCATCGCGACCTCGAAACCGCGGTCGAAATGGGTGATTTCCGCGAGGATTTGTTCTACCGCCTGAACGTCATGCCGCTGTTCCTGCCACCGCTACGCGAGCGTATCGAGGACATTCCAGAAATTGCCCGCCACCTGCTCAACAAGATCGGCGCCGACCAGCGCCGCAAGCTGACGCTGACCGACATGGCCCAACGCCGACTGGCCAGCCACGAGTGGCCGGGCAATGTGCGCGAGCTGGAAAACTGCCTGGAACGCGCTGCCGTGCTTTCGGACGACGGCCAGATCGACGTCGACCTGATCCGCTTCCCCAGTTCGCGCGAGCGGCCGGGCATGAAGGTGCCGCGTCCGGTCACGGCTGCGGTGGACATGCCTGCCGGGGCAAATTCCGCGCCGGTCGATGTCAACGACCCGGACCTGTCGGAACGCGAGCGCGTCATCGCCGCGCTCGAGCAAGCCGGTTGGGTCCAGGCCAAGGCCGCCCGCATCCTGGGCATGACGCCGCGCCAGATCGCCTACCGCATCCAGACGCTGAACATCGAGGTCAAGCAGTTCTGAAAATGAAACGGGGCGGAGCCCAAGCACCGCCCCGCTCGTTATCCTCTATTTCGCTCAGCCCTGGGCGAACGGCCGGCCGTAGGCCTTGATCGCGGCCAGAAACTCGGAAAAGTTGGCTTCGCGCACGACCATGGTGTTCAAGGTCGCCTTCAGGTCGAAATCGGATAAATCCGCATCGCCAGTCTGGCCGGGACGATGCGACGTCGTCCGCGCGTTGGCGCGGGACGATTCGGTAAAGTGCTTGGCTGGTGACATGGTTCGGCTCCTGAGTGTTCTGAGACGAATAATGCCAAATGTGTTAGCCGTATTCCGTGAGCAAATTCACATCTTTGGCAATTTCCCGTTTCAAGCCTTGGTCGGGCTGCCTTTTGTCGCAAACGCGACATTTCCATAAAGCAATAAGCCACTGTTTTAATTGAATTAATACCTGGCACTCCCCTTGCAATGGAAAAAGCATCGACAAGGAGAGCTCCATGCCCAAACCCAAAAAACACGTCCTCGTTTGCGTTCAAGGCCGCCCCCAGGGCCACCCGCGTGGTTCCTGCCAGGAAAAAGGCTGCGGCCAGACCTGGCAAGCCTTCTCGGACGAATTCACCGCCCGCAACCTGTGGGCCTCCGGCTACCAGCTGACCAACACCGGCTGCCTCGGCCCCTGCCACCTCGGCCCGAGCGTGCTGGTCTACCCGGAAGGCATCATGTACACCGGCGTCAAGCCGGAAGACGTGGCCACCATCATCGACGAACACCTGATGTTCGACCAGCCGGTTGAGCGCCTCCTGGCGCCGGCCGACGTGTGGGCCTGATCATGACTACCGTGCGCTACGAAGTCGGCGACATGATCTTCGCTGCCGAAGACATCCTGAACGATGGCGGCATGCCGGGTATCGCCGAAGAGGAAGGCCTGATCGCCGCCGCCGGCACGCGCGGCGTGGTCGTCCACTTCGGCGTCGCCGAAATGGATGAAAGCAAGGAAATCTACCTCGTCCAGTTCGAGAACGGCCCGGACGGCACGCTAGGCCACCCGGTCGGCGTCCTGCCCGAAGAACTGACGCAGGAAGAACCCGTCGCCTCGTAAAACCATGGCCAAGATCGGCATCTTCTTCGGCACCGACACCGGTCGTACCCGCCTGATCGCCAAGCAGATCGCCAAGAAGCTCGGCGACCTGGCGGATGCCCCGGTCAATATCGGCCGCACCACCCTCGCCGACTTTCTCGCCTACGACAGCCTGATCGTCGGTAGCCCGACGCTCGGCGACGGCATGCTGCCCGGCGAATCCTGCGGCCTGTCTCAACCGAGTTGGGAAGAGTTCGTGCCGCAACTGGCCGAGCTCGATCTCACCGGCAAGACCATCGCCATCTTCGGCCTGGGCGACCAGAAGAAATACGCCAACGAATTCGTCGACGCCATCGGCCTGCTACACGACGCCTTCGCCGACAGCGGCGCCCGCATCGTCGGACGCTGGCCGACCGAAGGCTACGACTTCGCCGCCTCCAAAGCTGTCGACGGCGACGAATTCCTCGGTCTCGCGCTCGACCAGCATCACCAGCCGGTGCTCACCGAGCAACGCATCGACACCTGGCTGGAACAGATCAAGCCGGAGCTGCTGCCATGAACGCGAACCCATGGGCCCTCCCCAAAGACCGCGCCATCCGTCGCCTGCTCGTCTCGCTCGATGAAAAGGTTGGCGAGGCCTGCGACATCGTCTCCTGCGACAACGGCGACCCGTGTATCGTCACCCTGCGCCACCCCGAACTCGACCGCCTGCGCGCCCACGTCTACCTGCACGGCCAACGGCCAGGCACCTACGGCGTTTTCTTCGAATACCCGCACCCGGTGCCGGGCATCATCGAAACCGAGGAAAACCTCCCGCTGCCGCAGGCATTGGCGAGTCTGGCGATGCATTTTGATGCGTAGAAACTGACTGCTGCGGTGCACAGGCCAGAAAGGCGAAAAACCAAGCACCTGTTTTTCAGCATCAGATCAACCAGCATTCAAGTAAGGCTGAAGGAAGGTGGCTGGGATGGCGAGGCACTGATTCTGGTAGCGGAATACCCCGAAATTCAGGCCGACCAATTCTCCCTTGATGTTGATTACCGGCCCACCCGACGATCCGGGAGCGCAGAAAGCGTTCAACAAAACAGACTTGCCGCGATCTGTATCGACCAAGCCCTTGATGCTGCCCTGTGCAACGGATGAGAACCCACTTGGGAAGCCAAAAATCCAGACGCTCTGGCCTTCCCGGAAATCTGTGGTCAGCCTGACCGGGTTGCCGATAAACCCACCGACAAGAATGCAAGCGTCGTTATTGCCGAGGTTGTAGTGCTTGGTCACATAGAACTGCCGTCCGCTTTGCCGATGCACGACCTGTGGCCAGCCCGGATGGTTGTTGATGACGTGGCAGTTGGTAAGTATCTTGTCCTGAGCGACCAATACGCCGGTACCAAACCCGACTTGATTGCTGTTGGGATACGGAACCTCGACCTTGTAAATAGCCGATTCAGCGCTGTAGGGATTGGGGTCTGCGTGAGCATTACTAGAACCCAGCAACAGGATGGCTATAAAAAGTGTTTTCATTCTAGTCACGGTGCGATGGAACCGACGGCATATTTGGAATCAAATGGGAACCGAACACGTTTTTTTGAAATAAAACGTGGTCTGTCCCCGATTTTTCGCGAGCAACGCATCGACACCTGGCTGGAACAGATCAAGCCGGAGCTGCTGCCATGAACGCGAACCCCTGGGCCCTCCCCAAAGACCGCGCCATCCGTCGCCTGCTCGTCTCGCTCGACGAAAAGGTCGGCGAGGCCTGCGACATCGTCTCCTGCGACAACGGCGACCCGTGTATCGTCACCCTACGCCACCCCGAACTCGACCGCCTGCGCGCCCACGTCTACCTGCACGGCCAACGGCCGGGCACCTACGGCGTCTTCTTCGAATACCCGCACCCGGTGCCGGGCATCATCGAAACCGAAGAGAACTTGCCGCTGCCGCAGGCCTTGGCGAGTTTGGCGATGCATTTTGATGCATAAGAATTGACTGCTGCGGTGCACTGGCCAAAAAGGCGAAAAACCGAACTTCTGTTTTCAGCCTTCATTGCCGACTGAAATCGACCCTTTGCTGCCGGTCGGGCCCAGGAAAAGCGGACGTTCAGGAACGTGGAGGTTACCGGCCTTGCGCGGCTTTTCGCGCAAGGTCCGTGTGCACCGCAAGGTTAGACCTCGCGGGTCTAAGGATGCTTATTGGCCGCGACATAGCGGGCTTCGAGCGGGAAGAACTTCATCAAAGTGGACCGGGATGCGTTCAAGTTTTGATCCCTCAGACCTCAGTTCGTCGAGGGTGATTATGCATCGGTGCTGGCCGGGCTTTAGAACAACAAAGTCGAAGTTAAATTCATAGTCCTTTCCTGCTTCCGGAATGAACCGAACAATTGGTTGGCATGAGTATTGCCAACCAGGGTAATCGCCGTCTCCGTATATGGCTTGTGCGGTAAATGTCGTACCTCCGGGAAAATACGTTTCAGCACCACGTATCTCCCTCTTTTTGTCTAAGGAGGGCATCCCGATCTTTTTCCCTCCGTCAAAGAAATCAACGTCGGGCAACTTGTCATCTGCACGGATCGGCAAGCATTGGCCATCGGGAGTGCGATGTCGGTACATAGACAATCGAGGTCCCTTCAGCACGACATAACGGATTCGTGCTACTGGAGTTGTTGGGTCAGGGGCTATGTATGCCGGCAATGGAGTACAAGCGCAAGCCAAAGCGGCCGCAACCGGCAACATCGATGATCTACCAATTCTCATATTGAATTCCATTAGGGAGAGATAACGAGGTCTAACGTGCTAGCTCAGGGGCGCCGCCGGCTTGCCGGCAGGCGTCCCCTGGAGCGGCGGGTTAGCCGCCGAGGCGTGCCATGTGAGCAGCTTGGCGGCGAGGAAGGACGAAATGAACGAGAGGAAGGCGAGAAAGAGAAGCCGAAAGTTTTGCTCTACGCCAAGCTGCCCGAGATAACCAGCAAGATAAGTAAGGGCGCCAAACACCAAGGTATAGGCGGCGCTTAGGAAGAAAGGCTTCCACCACGGCACGGAAGCCAACAGTTGTTTAGCACCCAGAGAAAAGCCAACGGCAACAACGAAGGCAGCGACGGTGATGATCCAGAGGATCACCTGATATGACGGCCCACGACCCCACGCACGTTCGTATTGGTCGAAGCCGTAGACGGAGACAGCCATTGCCCCGGCAGCCCAGCCCACGAAGCCGAGAGTAAAGGTGGCGATCGTCTTGAGGCGGCTCATACGTAGGCGGCTAACGTTGGAGGTAAGCGGGCTGCCGAAGGCAGGTCCGCTTGACCGGAGGGTTAGGGGACAACGATTTCACGAACAACCCCATCACCGATTGTTTTACCTTCCCAAAGCGTGAATTTACTCCCGGCTTTGAGCCTATGTTTGATGAGCTCGGGCGACAGAAACTTACCCGGCACGATTGCCACGCCACCAGGGGTAAGACTTCCGATAGCTGTTAGATCAAACCGAACGTCGAAGAACTCACCTTCGTAACCCAGAGGGCAACCAAACCACTCAGCCGGAGTTGGGCCGCTCCTCCCACCATTAGCCGTAGGGAGTAGCTTAATGTCAGCAACAAAGTCCGGTTGCCAAAGCATGTATTCCCCTAACGTAGAGCTAACCGGCGCTGCGCGGCTTTATCGCGCAGCGTCCAGCGACCGAAGGGAGCGAGGTTGAGCGCCGGGTTAGGAGTCAACATTTTCGAAACTTGCTGAGGTGCACAACGTCGTATTTTGTTGCATAAGGACCTTCGCCCTCTGTATCGGCAACATACATTTTGATCTCATGCACGGTAATGGTGGCCTCCGAACACCAGCTAGCTTTTTCAGTCACTACAAGGCTTTGAGTGCCAATCTTCTTTTCATCTTCGATAAGGGAGAACTTTTCGAGCCGAGAAAATTCCTGAAGACGAGATTGATTCTGGGCGGAAGTACGGGTTGGAGCGCGATGGGTCGGATAGAAAGTGACACTGTAGTCAGCCATGGGGTCAAACGCTTTGACGATCTTTCCTGTCAGGGTTCTCTGCCCTTTATAGAGGTAAACTCCCATATCAAAGCGCTCTGCCGGTAGCTCCTTGGCTGATTTCAGTGGGATCGTTCGCCCATCTTTGATGTCGGTCATGTTGCATGCTGCAACGAGAGAAAAACCATTGGGTGTTGGCACTGAAAGGCTCTGAGCTTTTTCATGGCATAAGCAGGAATCATCATCGAGACCATATCTTGCTGCACACGAATCAGCAGAGCTTGCGATAGATGGGATCAATAGCCCAAGAGCGGCAATCTGAAATGGACGCAATATATTGACTCCTAACAGTTAATAGACGGACCCATGGGTCCGTCTATGCATATTCGAGCAGACACCCAAAAAGTGACGCAAACCTTGAGCGGGCAACGATTTTCGCGCATTTCGTCCGAAATCTGATTTACGAAAAAGGAGACAGAGCAGCAAGTATCTATTCATCTTGCATTGGACTCAAGCAGAATGGCTCCTAATGGCAAAATCGTTCAATAGCTGCTTCTGGCCGTACGCGGCCTGTTGGAAAAGACATAGAACGTTCCGCTTGGTCCGAGCCCCCCCACCCCAACAACCTCCCGCCAACCCAAGACTTCCGCTTACCATATCGCCATGAGCGATACCCCTTCCCCCAGTCCCCAGCGCATTGTCGCGATTCGGCGCGACTACAACACCTGGGTGGCCAACGAGACCCTTGAAGACTATGCCCTCCGCTTTACGCCGCGCAGTTTTCGCAAGTGGTCGGAAATGCGCGTGGCCAATACCGCGTTTGGCGCGGCCTCGTTTCTGGTGCTTGAGGCGGTCGGTGCGACGATGCTGGTGCAGGCGGGGTTTCTCAATGCGTTCTGGGCGATTCTTGCGACCGGGCTGATCATCTTCCTGCTTGGCCTGCCGGTCAGCATTGCCGCCGCCCGGCACGGACTGGATATGGACTTGCTGACGCGCGGTGCGGGTTTCGGCTATATCGGCTCGACCATCACTTCGCTGATCTACGCCAGTTTCACTTTCATCTTCTTCGCGCTCGAAGCGGCGATCATGGCTTATGCGCTGGAGCTGGCGTTCAAGATTCCGCCGGCCTGGGGCTATCTGATTTGCGCGCTGGTGGTCATTCCGCTGGTGACGCACGGCGTCACGGCGATCAGCAAGTTGCAGGCGTGGACGCAGCCGTTGTGGATTTTCCTGCTCGTGCTGCCCTACGCCTTTGTCTTCATCGAAGACCCGCAGGCGCTGGCTGGGCTGTGGCAATACGGCGGCGAGCATGGCGGCAGCGGCAGTTTCAATCCGCATCTGTTCGGCGCGGCGCTGACCGTGGGCATCGCGCTGGTGACGCAGATGGCGGAACAGGTGGATTACCTGCGCTTCATGCCGGAGAAGACGCCGGGCAGCGAGCGGCGCTGGTGGTCGGCCGTGGTTATCGGCGGGCCGGGCTGGGTGGTGCCGGGCATTCTCAAGATGCTGGGCGGCGCGCTGTTGGCCTGGCTGGTGCTGCGCAACGGCATTTCGGCCGACAAGGCGGTCGATCCGAACCAGATGTACCTGATCGGCTTCTCGCACGTGTTCAGCAACACGACCCTGGCCATCGCGGCGACGACCGTCTTCGTCATCGTTTCGCAGTTGAAGATCAACGTGACCAATGCCTACGCCGGCTCGCTGGCCTGGTCGAATTTCTTTGCGCGGCTGACCCACAGCCATCCGGGCCGCGTCGTCTGGGTGGTATTCAACACAGCCATCGCGCTGTTGCTGATGGAGCTCGACGTCTTCCGCGCCCTCGGCCAGGTGCTCGGCCTCTATTCCAACATCGCTATCTCGTGGATGGCGGCGGTGGTGGCCGATCTGGTCATCAACAAGCCGCTCGGCCTGTCGCCTAAGGGGCTGGAGTTCAAGCGCAGCCACCTGTACGACATCAACCCGGTGGGCGTCGGCGCCATGGCCATCGCTTCGTTGCTCTCCATCTGCACCTTCGTCGGCCTCTTTGGCGCCGACTTGCAGCCGTATGCGTCCTTCGTCGCGCTGGCCGTCGCCTTCGTCGCTGCGCCGCTGATCGCCCAATTGACCGGCGGCCGCTACTACCTGGCCCGCTCGCAGGCGACTGCTGCGGTGCACGGCGAAAAATGCGCAATTTGCCAGCGCGACTACGAAGCCGAGGACATGGCCTACTGCCCGGCCTATCAGGGCCAGATCTGCTCGCTGTGCTGCTCGCTGGATGCCCGCTGCCACGACCTGTGCAAGCCCGAAGCCAACCTCGCCGCGCAATGGAACGCCGTGCTGCGCCGGCTGCTGCCCAAGGTCGTGCAGCCCTACCTCGACACTGGCCTGGGCCACTACCTGCTGTTGATGACCGGCATCGTGCCCATCCTGGCGCTGATCCTCGGCGTGCTGTACACGCACGAACTGCTTGCCCTGGGCACGCCCGATGCGGCCGCCATCGCCCGCCTGCAGGACACTTTCGTCAAGACCTTCGCCGCCCTGCTCATGCTGGCCGGCATCATCGCCTGGTGGATGGTGCTGACGCAGGAAAGCCGGCGCGTCGCGCAGGAGGAATCGAACCGCCAGACGCAACTGCTGATCCAGGAAATCGAGTCGCACCGCCGCACCGATGCCGCGCTGCAACAGGCCAAGGCCGTCGCCGAGCAGGCCAACCAGGCGAAGAGCCGCTACATCACGGCGATCAGCCACGAGTTGCGCACGCCGCTCAACAGCATTCTCGGCTATGCGCAGATTCTCGCCGCCGACGAGAGCGTTCCGCCCAACCGCAAGCAGGCGGTCAGCGTCATCCGCAAATCGGGCGACCACCTGCTGTCGGTCATCGAAGGCACGCTCGACATCGCCCGCATCGAGGGCGGCAAGCTGACGCTCGACGTCAAGGCCATGGATTTCCCCGAGCTGATGCAGCAAATCGTCGGCATGTTCGAACTGCAGGCGCGCAACAAGGGCCTGAGCTTCGACTATGAGCCGGTCGGCGAACTGCCGGCCGTGGTGCGTGCCGACGAAAAGCGCCTGCGCCAGATTCTGATCAACGTGATCGGCAATGCCGTCAAATTCACCGTGCGCGGCAGCGTCGGCTTCAAGGTGGAATGCCGGCGCGACATGGCCATTTTCGAGATTCGCGACACCGGCCCCGGCATTCCGCCGGAAGACATGGAGCGCATCTTCGAGCCCTTCGGCCGTGGCAGCACGGTGCAGGCCGGCGGCAGCGGCGTCGGGTTGACCATCGCCCGCATGCTGACCGACCTGATGGGCGGCGAGATGCAGGTTTCCAGCTCGCCCGGCGAAGGCACGCTGTTCCGCATCCGCCTCTTCCTGCCGCAGGTGCATTCGACGCAGGCAGCCAGGGAACTGCCGCGCCTCAACCGCGTCGGTTACAGCGGCGTGCGCCGGCGCATCCTGGTCGTCGATAACGAGAAGGACGACCGCGACTTGCTGCAGAACGTGCTCGAACCGCTCGGCTTCATCGTCGAGCAGGCGGCCAGCGGCTACGAATGCCTGGCCACCGTGCCGCGCTTCTTGCCGCACCTGATCTTCATGGACCTCGGCATGCCCGGCATCGACGGCTGGGAAACCATCCGCCGCCTGCGCCAGCAAGGCCTGGGCGGACGCACCATCGACACGCACATCGCCGTGCTGTCGGCCAACGCCTTCGACAAGAACCTGGAAAACGATGTCGGCATCACGCCCGACAATTTCATCGTCAAGCCCTTCAAGCTGAACGATCTGCTCGACTGGCTGGGCCGCGTGCTTGAGCTGGAATGGGTCACCACGGCGCAACCGGTCGCGCCCGCCGCCCCCGCCCCGGCCGAGCCACCGCCGCTGGTCCCGCCCGACGCCACCGAACTCGCCGCCCTCGACGAGCTGATCAACCTCGGCTACCTGCGCGGCATCCTCAACAAGCTGGCCGAGATCGAGAAACTCGACGCCCGCCACGGCGAATTCGTCCGCGTGCTGCGCGATCTTGCGCGACAATTCCAGTTCGACGCCATGAAGGAAATCATCAGAAAGAGCAGCCATGCCGACTAAGCCCAGCGCGACCGTCGACCGCAACATTTCGGACATCGTCCTGATCGTCGATGACGTTCCGGAAAACCTCTCCCTCCTGCACGACGCCCTCGACGATGCCGGCTACACCGTGCTCGTCGCCACCCACGGCGAAGCGGCGCTGCAACGCGCCCGCCAGAGCCTGCCCGACGTCATCCTGCTCGACGCCGTGATGCCCGGCATGGACGGTTTCGAGGTCGCCCGCCAGTTGAAGGCCGATTTCGGCACGCAGCACATCCCCATCGTCTTCATGACCGGGCTGACCGAAACCGAGCATGTCGTCGCCGCCTTCGCCGCCGGTGGGGCCGACTACGTGACCAAGCCGATCCGCCCGGCCGAAGTGCTGGCCCGCATCGCCGCCCACATGGCGAACGCCCGCCAGATGCGCCAGGCGCGCAGCGCGCTCGACGCCTTCGGCCAGGCCACCGTCGCCGTGCGCGCCGCCGACAGCCGCATCGTCTGGCAGACCCCGCTCGCCCGTGACCTGCTCAACGCCTATTTCGCCAACCCGGAAACCGTTGCCCCGGAAGAACTGCTGGCCTGGATCACCGCCGCCCACCGCGCCCGCGCCGAAAGCCGCGAACCGGCGCAATTGCTCATCGCCGAAGGCAACAAGCGCCTGCTCGCCTCCTTCCACGACCAGACCGGCGACGACGAATGGCTGGTCGTGCTGCGCGAGGAGAACGACGCCTCCGCCGTCGAATCCCTGATCGCCGCCTTCCGCCTGACCCAGCGCGAGGCCGAAGTGCTCTACTGGGTCGTTCAGGGCAAGACCAGCAAGGACATCGGCGACATCCTCGGCAGCAGCCCGCGCACCGTGAACAAGCACCTCGAACACGTCTTCGAGAAACTCGGCGTCGAAACCCGCACCGCCGCCGCCAACCTGGCACTGGGCAAGATGCGGGGCGGCTGAGCGGGCGGGCATTGCCGGCTGACACCCATCGCTTGCAGTAGCAGCGCCCCCATCTTGTCGTTCCCGCGAAAACGGGAACCCAGTCGTTTCGATGCATGGATTCCCGCTTACGCGGGAATGACGGGAAAGCAAACGGAATCGGGCATTTTTACCCGTTTTGGGCTGTGCACCGCAGCAGCGATGGATTCGCCAGGCGGGCCACTGTCGCAGCACCCTCACTACAGCAATGAAGCGAGTCTGCCCTATTCCGGCTAAATTTTGTTGCAGTGCACAATAATCAGCCAAAGTGCTCTATACTGAGCCCGAGCAACACATTTACGACTTTCAATCAGGACACCACCATGACCCTCAATACCGAACAATTCACCGCCGCCAACAAGGCTACCGTCGATTCCCTGCTGGCCGTGGCGAATACCGCCCTGGCTTCGGCTGAGCGCATCGCTGCCCTGAACCTGGACACTGCCCGCACCGCCCTGGAGGACACCGCTTCCGGCGTTCAGTCCGTGCTCTCCGCCAAGGATCCGCAAGCCGCCATCGCCGCCCAGCAAGCCCTGGCCAAGCCGGCCGTGGACAAGGCTGTCGCCTACTCCCGTTCCATCTACGAAATCACCAGCGAAACCCAGCAGGAACTGGCCAAGATGGTCGAAGCCCAGTTCGGCGGCTTCCAGAAGTCGATCGCCGGCATGATGGAACTGGCTGCCAAGTCCGCTCCGGCCGGTTCGGAAAGCGCCGTTGCCGCCATCCAGAACGCCATCGCTTCGGCCAACTCGGCTTTCGGCAACATGAACGGCATCGCCAAGCAATTCGCTGATGCCGCTCAAGCCAACATCGCTGCCATGACCAAGGGCCGCTAAGCCTTCGTCATCTGCACGAAACAAGGCCCTGTGCTTGCACAGGGCCTTTTTGCTGGGATAATCGCGCCACTTCTACAAGAGACGACATCCATGTCCGACAAAGAAATCGACAACGATGCAGAGCGCATGCTGCAGGCCGCACTGGGCGGCATGACCGCAACCGAAGCGCTGATCGCCCAAACCCGCGCCGAACGCGAAGACGTGGCCGGCCGCGCCGCCGCCATCGCCAAGAACCGCGAACGCGCGCTCCGCCTGCTCGAAGCCCTGGAAAAGTCCGGCGACTGATCTTGCCGCAGGCGTGAGATGGCGACTACGCATCTCTACGCAATCTAACGTATTTCTCCTCGGGAAGCCCGGCCGTAATCTGGCGTTGCACTGCAGCAAACGCAGTTCCAACAAGATTACCCATCCTTCTGAGGAGCTTCCATGAGCAATCGCCGTAACTTCATCAAGGCCACCGTCCTGGCCGCCGCGTTGTCCTCCATCGGCATGACCGCCCATGCCGCCGACACCATCAAGGTCGGCATCCTGCACTCGCTGTCCGGCACCATGGCCATCTCCGAAACCGCGCTGAAAGAAACCGCGCTGATGACCATCGAGGAAATCAACAAGGCCGGCGGCGTGATGGGCAAGAAGCTCGAGCCGGTCGTCGTCGATCCGGCCTCCAACTGGCCGCTGTTTGCCGAAAAGGCCCGCCAGCTGCTGACCAAGGACAAGGTCGCCGTCACCTTCGGCTGCTGGACCTCGGTTTCCCGCAAGTCGGTCCTGCCGGTTTACAAGGAACTGAACGGCCTGCTCTTCTACCCGGTCCAGTACGAGGGTGAAGAACTCGAGAAGAACGTTTTCTACACCGGCGCCGCCCCCAACCAGCAAGCCATCCCGGCCGTCGAATATCTGATGTCCAAGGACGGCGGCGAAGCCAAGCGCTTCGTGCTGCTCGGCACCGACTACGTCTATCCGCGCACGACCAACAAGATCCTGCGCGCCTTCCTGAAGTCCAAGGGCGTTGCCGAAGCCGACATCATGGAAGAGTACACCCCGTTCGGTCATAGCGATTACCAGACCATCATCGCCAAGATCAAGAAGTTCGCTTCCGAAGGCAAGAAGACCGCCGTCGTCTCCACCATCAACGGCGACTCCAACGTGCCCTTCTACAAGGAACTGGGCAACGCCGGCCTGAAGGCCACCGATGTGCCGGTTGTCGCCTTCTCCGTGGGCGAAGAAGAACTGCGCGGCGTCGATACCAAGCCGCTGGTCGGCCACCTGGCTGCCTGGAACTACTTCCAGTCGCTGAAGAACGCCGAGAACACCAAGTTCATCAAGATGTACAAGGACTGGGCCCTCAAGCAGAAGCTGCCGAACGCCAAGACCGTGGTCACCAACGACCCGATGGAAGCCACCTACATCGGCATCCACATGTGGAAGCAGGCGGTCGAGAAGGCCAAGAGCACCGACGTGGATAAGGTCATCGCCGCCATGGCCGGCCAGACCTTCAAGGCGCCGTCCGGCTTCGAAGTGAAGATGGACGAAAAGAACCACCACCTGCACAAGCCGGTATTCATCGGTGAAGTGAAGGCCGACGGTCAGTTCAACGTCGTCTGGAAGACCCCTGGCCCGGTCAAGGCCGCCCCGTGGTCGCCGTACATCGCCGGCAACGACAAGAAGAAGGACGAGCCGGAAGCCAAGTAATCCGGATCGGCAGTAACGCAACGGGGGCTTCGGCCCCCGTTTTCACGTCAAACGAGGAAACAGCATGAATCGCGAAGAAGTCACCGACCTGATCGTCACCCAGAAAGTAAAAAAGAAACTGACCTGGGCCAAGCTGGCCGAACTGGTCGGCCACAGCAAGGAATGGAGCACCGCCGCCCTGCTCGGCCAGATGACCCTGACCGAAGCCCAGGCCAAGGCGGTCGGCGCCGCACTCGACCTGCCGGAAGAAGCCGTTGCGCAGTTGCAGGTCGTGCCCTACAAGGGCTCGCTGCCGACCTCGGTGCCGACCGACCCGTTGATCTACCGCTTCTACGAACTGGTCAGTGTCTATGGCACCACGTTCAAGGCGCTGATCCACGAAGAATTCGGCGACGGCATCATGAGCGCCATCGATTTCAACATGGATTTGACGCGCGAAGCGGACCCCAAGGGTGACCGCGTCAAGATCGTCATGAGCGGCAAGTTCCTGCCCTACAAGACCTACTGAGTTTGATTGCCGGTGCGCAGGCTCGTTCAGCCTTCCTGCCGGCTTTTCCCGCCTTGCTTCAGGTGCCGGATAAATTCTCCGAAATGCGGCAGGAAATCGGCGAACAGCGGATGCTGACGGTTATCGAGCATGACTTCGCCAAACAGTTTGAGGCCCACGCCGAGAGCCATTGCCGTATCGTCGCCCAGATCGCCCCGCTGACGCAGGCGCTCGACCACGGCTTGGATATCGTCATGATTGCCGACCTCGAATTGCAAAGGCGCGTCATGGCTTGACGGGTTGCCTTGTGGATCGGCCAGATGCTCGACAGTCACGAGGTATTGATGTTTTTTGCGTGCCCCTCACGGCAAAAGGTTTTTGCCCTTTTTGGCACGTGCACCGCAGCAGCGATGCCTGACCGCCCTTTCAGGGCAAAAGACGTCGCAAGGCGGCAATATCGACGATACGGAGATCGGCCCGGCCGATCTGCAACATGCCCGCCGCCTCGAACTGGCGCAGGGTCTGATTCACCGTCTGACGACTCGCTCCCACCATCTGACCAAGCTGCTCCTGGCCGATGCGTATGCTCATCCCGTTCGCCGATGCCTCGCCGTAGCCATCGACAATCGCCAGCAGACGGCGGGCCAGACGTACCGGCACCGGTTGCAGCGCGGCATCGTCGAACAGCGTCAGCAAATGGCGGATCTTGTGCGTCAGCAGGCGCCCCAGGTCCTGCCAGTAGCGCGGCTCGCGGTGCAGTAGTTCGAGCAAAGGCCCTTGCGGGATATGCAGCAAGACCGTTTCATCCAGCGTATGCGCATCGTGCGTACGCCGCTCGCCATCGAACAACGCGATCTCGCCGAACCAGTGCGGCGCCTCGAACAGATTGACGATGGCTTCCTTGCCATGTTCGGCCACGGCACTGACGCGCACCGAGCCGGCCAGCACCGAATACAGCCCATCCGCCGGCGCCCCGCGAGCGAACAGCAACTGTCCTGGCGGCGGCCGCAGCACGCGCGCCATGCTCAGCAACTCGCCCTGCAGGCTCTGCGGCAGCGAGGCAAACCAGTTGCCACCGCGGACGACGGCAAGATGTTCGGAAGTCAAGGCAGACATGAAACGCCAGGGCAAGAAAATGGGCTTGTGTCGGGTAGCTGACAGAAGGGGATGAGTGGCTGGGCCATGATGCGCAAAAAAAGCACCCACCACCCCAAGGAGACTACCGTGAGAAGCATCGAGGATCAACTCGCCAACTACGCCACCTACCACCGCGATCCGCGCAATATCGCCACCCACTTCGTCGGCATCCCGCTGATCGTTTTTGCCATCGCCGCGCTACTGGCCAGGCCGAGCGTCAGCCTGCTCGGTCTGCCCTACTCGCCGGCCGCCGGCCTAGCCTGCATCGTCGGCATCTATTACCTGCGGCTCGACTTCCTGCTCGGTTTGCTGATGTGCCTCGGGCTTGCCTTGGCAGTCGCCAGCGGGCACATCGTTGCCAGCCTGCCCACGCTGTCGTGGCTGGCGGTCGCCGTTGGCACCTTCGCGCTTGGCTGGGTTTTCCAACTGGTCGGCCATGTTTTCGAAGGACGAAAACCCGCCTTCGTCGACGACCTGGTCGGTCTGATCATCGGGCCGTTATTCGTGCTGGTCGAATTGCTTGGCCGCATCGGGCTGACGCGCTCACTGAATGACGAAATCGAGCGTCGGGCCGGCCCTCAACGGCTGCGCTCGACAATCGGGCGCGAGGCCAAGCAGAAAAACTGAACTGATCCCGCTGGTTTTCAAAAGGGGCTTGCTTATCCGGGCAAGCCTTTTTTACGGGCTACTCCGGCCTTCCATGGCCCGCCACGCCCACCGATGAAGCCGGCCGAAACGCGCATCTTGTCCCTACGCAATTCATCGTATTCCTGATCCGCTTGCCCGTCCGTAACCTGTCGTTGCACTGCACAAACTGCGGACGGATATTCATGATCAGAAAAACACTCGTTGTATTGCTCTGCGCCATCGGCCTGAACGCCCATGCGGCGCTCGACCCGGCGCAGGTACGCCAGCTGGCGGCCGAAGACTCGACCGAGAAGGTGGCCGCCATCCGCCAGATCGTCCAGGCCGCCGACCCCGACGCCGAGCGCGTTCTGACGGCGATGGCCGACGGCAACCTCTACCTCGCCAACGACAAGGCGCTGATCATCGACGGCGATGCTGCGGTGGACGCGGCTACCGGGGCAAAAATGAAGATGCCCGCCGAGCCGGAATCGGTCACGGTCAATAACCGCATCCGCGGCGAGCTGGCCAATGCGCTGGCCGCCCTCAAGCTGTTCGATGCCGATCCGAGCGTCCGCCTGGCCTCGGCGCAAAAGCTGCAAAGCAACGTCAGCGCCGGCATGGCCCCGCTGCTGGCCAAGGCACTGGAGAAGGAAAGCGACGCCCAGATCAAGGCCCTGCTGACCAACGCCCATGCCCAGGCCAACCTGGCCAACCCCGACCCGGCCGCCCGCCTCGCCGCCGTGCAGGCGCTGGCCGACGCCAATTCGTCTAGCATCAAGGCCCTGCTGCTGCCGCTGACCGACAAGGCCAACGAGCCGGAAGACAAGGTACGCTACGCCGCCATCGAAACGGTCAAATCCATCGACCGTCGGCTGGCCGTCGGCGAAACGCTGGGCAGCATCTTCACCGGCGTCTCGCTCGGCTCCATCCTGCTCCTCGCCGCGCTCGGCCTGGCCATCACCTACGGCGTCATGGGCGTCATCAACATGGCGCACGGCGAGCTGCTGATGGTTGGTGCCTACTCGGTCTACGGCATGCAGAGCCTGTTCCGCGCCTATGCGCCGGAGTACATCGACTGGTACCTGCCGGCCTCCATTCCCGTCGCCTTCTTCGCCGCCGCGCTGGTCGGCATCGTCATGGAACGCACGGTCATCCGCTGGCTCTACGGCCGCACGCTGGAAACCCTGCTCGCCACCTGGGGCCTGTCGTTGATCCTGATCCAAGCGGCACGCGTGCTGTTCGGCGCGCAGAACGTCGAGGTCGCCAACCCGAGCTGGATGTCCGGCGGCATCGCGCTGATGCCCAACCTGATGCTGCCGTGGAACCGCCTCATCATCATCGGCTTCGCCCTCTTCGTGCTCTTCCTCGTCTGGGTGCTGATGAACAAGACGCGCCTCGGCATGTTCGTCCGCGCCGTCACGCAGAACCGCCCGATGGCCTCCTGCGTCGGGGTGCCGACCGCACGCATCGACACCCTGGCCTTCGCCCTCGGCGCAGGCATCGCCGGGCTGGGCGGCGTCGCGCTGTCGCAGATTTCCAACGTCGGGCCGGACATGGGCCAGGGCTACATCGTCGATTCCTTCATGGTCGTCGTGGTCGGCGGCGTCGGCCAGCTGGCCGGTGCGGTCTGGGCGGCGCTCGGCCTCGGCATCTTCTCCAAGCTGCTCGAAGGCTGGGCCGGCGCGGTGATCGCCAAGATCGTCATCCTCGTCGCCATCATCGTCTTCATCCAGAAGCGTCCGCAGGGCATCTTCGCCCTCAAGGGCCGTTTTGTGGAGTGATGAACAAATGATGACTTCGATTCTGCCAAGGCTTTTAACCCCCCCTAGCCCCCCCTTGTCAGGGTGGGAACCCGCCAGTGGTCGATTGACCGCTTCTCCCTCCCCTGAGAAGGGGAGGGTCGGGGAGGGGTTTGCCGCCGCCCTCAACACCTTCTGTACCCTTCGCATCCGGAGCCACCATGCGTAAGCCTTTCATCATTCGCTTGCTCTCCGCACTGGACACCCAGGCCTGGATTGCGCTCGCCGTCTTCCTCGCCCTGGCCCTCGTCGCCGTCCCCGTGCTGCACCTCGCGGTGCCCGAGGACAGCGCCTTCCACGTCTCCACCTACGCCATCACGCTGGTCGGCAAGATCATGTGCTACGCGCTGGTCGCCGTCGCCATGGACCTGATCTGGGGCTACGGCGGCATCCTGTCGCTCGGCCACGGCCTCTTCTTCGCGCTCGGCGGCTACGCCTTCGGCATGTACCTGATGCGCCAGATCGGCCGCGACGGCAGCTACCAGAGCGACCTGCCGGACTTCATGGTCTTCCTCGACTGGAAGGAGCTGCCCTGGTTCTGGGTCGGCAGCGACCACATCGGCTGGATGGGCTTCCTGGTGCTGGCCGTGCCGGCGGTGGTGGCCTTCGTTTTCGGCTACTTCGCCTTCCGCTCGCGGATCAAGGGCGTCTATTTCTCGATCATCACCCAGGCGCTGACCTACGCCGCCATGCTGCTCTTCTTCCGCAACGAAACCGGTTTTGGCGGCAACAACGGCTTTACCGACTTCAAGCGCATCCTCGGCTACGGCATCACCACTTCGGAAATGCGCCTGGTTCTGTTCGGCCTGACCGCGCTGGCGCTTGCCGCTACGCTGATCTTCGCCGCCTGGTTGGTCAAATCGAAGTTCGGCCGCGTACTGACGGCGATTCGCGATGCCGAAAGCCGCGTCATGTTCATCGGCTACAACCCGCTCTGGTACAAGCTGACCATCTGGGTCATCTCGGCCGTGCTATGCGGTATTGCCGGCGCGCTCTACGTTCCACAGGTGGGCATCATCAACCCCTCCGAAATGTCGCCCGGCAACTCCATCGAGATCGCCATCTGGGTCGCCGTCGGCGGGCGCGGCACGCTGATCGGGCCGATCATCGGCGCCTTCGTGGTCAATCTAGCCAAGAGCTGGTTCACCGTCAGCTTCCCGGAATACTGGCTGTTCTTCCTCGGCCTGCTGTTCATCGTCGTCACCCTGCTGCTGCCGCAAGGCCTGGTGGGCCTATGGAAAAAACTTGGGAAGAAAGTCATGGAGAAAAAAGGAGCCGCAGCATGAGCATGGTTGAAAGCTTCCTCGACGACCGCCCGGAAGGCAGCGACGGTGCCGACCAGATCGGCCACTTCGTCACCGGCGAACTCGACCTCTCGCACGGCGTTGCGCTCTACCTCGAGGACATCACCGTCAGCTTCGATGGCTTCAAGGCGCTGAACAACCTCAACCTCGAAATCGACGCCGGCGAACTGCGCTGCATCATCGGCCCCAATGGCGCCGGCAAGACGACCATGATGGACGTCATCACCGGCAAGACGCGGCCCGATTCCGGCAAGGCTTTCTTCGGCCAGACCATCGACCTGACCCGCCTGACCGAGCCGGAAATCGCCCACGTCGGCATCGGCCGCAAGTTCCAGAAGCCGACCATCTTCGAGCAGCACACCGTCTTCGAGAACCTCGAACTGGCCATGAAGACCGACAAGCGCGTGTGGAAAAGCCTGTTCGCTTGGCTAGCCAGCGACGAGCGCGACCGCATCGCCGAAACCCTGCGCCTGATCCGCCTCGACAAGGAAGCCGACCGCCCGGCCGGCCTGCTCTCGCACGGCCAGAAGCAATGGCTGGAAATCGGCATGCTGCTGATGCAGGAGCCGAAGCTATTGCTGCTCGACGAGCCCGTCGCCGGCATGACCGACGACGAAACCATGCGCACCGCCGAACTCTTCGTCTCGCTCGCCGGCAAGCATTCGCTGGTCGTCGTCGAGCACGACATGGCCTTCGTCGAGAAACTCGGCGGCAAGGTCACCGTGCTGCACGAAGGCTCGGTGCTGGCCGAGGGCGACCTGGCCACCGTGCAGAACGACCAGCGCGTCATCGAGGTTTATCTCGGCCGCTGACCCGGATTTGATTTTTGGGCAAAACGGCCGGTGCACCGCAGCAGCGAGCGCCGGCCAGCCAAAACAGGACAAAACACCATGCTGAAGATCGACAACCTCCACCAAGCCTACGGCGGCAGCCACATCCTGCGCGGACTCAGCTTCGAGGTGAAGCAAGGCGAAGTCACCACCCTGCTCGGCCGCAACGGCGTCGGCAAGACCACCCTGCTCAAGTCGCTGATGGGCCTCGTCAAGACCAAGGAAGGCAGCATGAGCTTCGACGGCAAGGACATCACCCACCTGCCGCCGCACGAACGCGTCAAGGCCGGCATCGGCTACGTGCCGCAAGGCCGCGAAATCTTCCCGCGCCTGACCGTCGAGGAAAACCTGCTCATGGGCCTCGCCACCAAGCCTGGCGGCAGCAAGATCCCCGAACGCATCTTCGAGATGTTCCCGGTGCTCAAGCAGATGATGCACCGGCGCGGCGGCGACCTCTCCGGTGGCCAGCAACAACAGCTCGCCATCGGCCGCGCCCTGGCCATGGGCCCCAAGCTGCTGATCCTCGACGAACCGACCGAAGGCATCCAGCCCTCCATCATCAAGGACATCGAACGCGCCATCCGCATGCTGGCCCAAACCGGCGAAATGGCCATCCTGCTCGTCGAGCAGTACTACGACTTCGCCGAATCGCTGGCCGACCAGTACCTGTTGATGGAACGCGGCGAATTCATCATGCGCGGCCGGGGTGAAACGATGCCGCAGGATGGGGTGCGGGAGGCGTTGGCGGTTTGAGGGGGGGCTCTGCTCCCCTTAGCGGAAGTTCGCCTACTCGGAGAAGTGGTCTTCAGGAACATTTGAATCCACTTGCCTGCGCTGCTTTTCGCTCAGGCCAGTGGAACGATGTGCTCGGCGTCTTTGCATCAGAGCCGAAGATCTCGCGCGAGTTGCTCAAGAAACTGTTCGTATGCGGCGCGTTGAGCTTCTTTGTTTCGCTCCTTTGTGAAGCGGTCGTCCCATGCTGGCAGCCACTTACAATTGCCATGTATTCTTCGATCACCGTCTGCGGTGGTTATGTCGCTGCGGATGCGTGCGTCCACGCCCGCCCCGCCGTATGGAGAAAATGCTTCACTCATGAAGGCCTGGTACGTAGCAAATAGCTCCTTGGAAAAAAAGGGCTTATAGGTGTACATGGCCCTGTCCACCGCCCGCTTTCGAGCAGTAATGTCTGCCGGGGTAAGTTCTTTCCATTGGCCAACGAATGCCAAATAGGAGTAAATATCGTTCAGGTCCTGACCAATAGTCTTATAAATCTCGCTTCGCAAACTGGTCGATCGTTCCGACGTCTTTATCGAATTGTTGATCAGGATACCCAGTACCAAGACCAATATGGGCGTGAGGATTGAGATAGCTAGCTTTGCCTTTTCAAGGCTGTTCCAAGGCGACACTTCCATGACTTGAACTCCTGTCTAAGACGCCGAACGTTTGACGTGAGGAGCCGCAGCAGCGGCTAAACCACGAAGGGAACCCACGAGTGCAGCTTGAGGGCGATCCCTCCCGACGGAATTGTTCGGCATTACGCTCCCTTAAGAATTTTTGGGATTGTCTTCAGATCAAACCCCATGCCCATGAAAGACGGCTTAAGTTGAACCCCCTCCATGAACGCTGCTGCTCTGCCGGGCTTAAGTTTCTTGGCCACTTCAAACTCGGACAATTCCTTCCCGGCTTTAATGTCTTCAAATATTTTCCGCATGACGGCGGAAACATCTTTGCCGTCATCAATAACCTGACGAAGGGGAACAAGAACCATAAAATGATCGTGCGACTTACCATGCCAAAACGAATCATTCTCGTCTTTGAATTTGCTTGGATGGACCGTTGTTATCAGTACTGCCGGAAGTAGGGGCTCTGCATCTTCACCGTTGATTTTGTGCCAAGAGAATACGTCGTTTTGGAAATGACGACCTTCTGTGCCAAAGACAATGGCTGAGTTGCTGCGTGACGCAGCATCTGACATCGCTAGAAAATTAGCTTGAAGTGCTCGTTCAATGTCGCTATCCCAACTGCCGCGCAGCACATACAAGTAGTAGTTCCTCTGTGCATTTGCAGGAAACTCAGAAAGGCTGTGAACAACGAGTCCCATTAGTGACTCCTATGTGATATCGAACGTAAAAAATGAGGGCTCGAGCGGCCACGCCGCGAAGCGTCCCTCTCGACTGGCGGGTTAACTGTTTCCGGCACTATTTAGTCCTTTGAATGACCAAGCGACGTTCAATGAGTCCCACGCACGCCTGCTTGTTGGAAGCAGGTGTGCGCCGAAGTGTTCTGGGTTTTCGCCCCGGTTGGCCCAGACATTTTGAACACCTTCAAGCACCCCGGCGGTAGCAAACTCCTTTACCCAAGGCGAACCTTCGATGTGTAGTCGTTCAACTGCAAAAGCGACCGGCTGAAAAGATGCCTCGCCCCCGGCACGGTATATAGCTAAGAGGTGAGCAGCAAACTCCCCCGCCGCGATATACAGAACGTCATTACCCCATTCGGCAATATGTGTAACCCAGAGCGGGCCGAAGCTCGGGCAAGAATCCACGAGGATTTCCATTGCTTGGGACTGTTCGATCATGAGACGACTAACGCGCTAGCTCAGCCGACGGGATGTTAGGTTTGTTTTCAACGTTTCTTTGCGGGAGGTTTTTGGGAGAGCGCAGAACCTGCCGCTGATTTCGAGGCTGCACTGGTTCTGCCATCGCGAAGCGTATTTGACGCGGCCGAAGCTGCGGCTGGGGATGTGACCTTTTTCGGTGCTACCTGTGAGAGAGCGCTACCGGCGGCAGTTTTTGATGCTTTGCCAGTACTTGGGCTAGAAATGGTTTTTGAAGCCGCTTTCGCTGCTGGGGCTGAAGTGGTTTTTGCCGCAGCTGATTGAGCACGGGCTGCAAAGGTGCTTTTTTCAATAACCCCATTATTTGAACGAGCTGTTGCACCTTGAATTCTGGATGCAGCAGCCGGAGTCATGGGCGATTTTGGCTTTACAGGTGGTTTTGTTGCCATTTGTGTCTCCTTACGATTGAAGTGTGGAGCTGAAAAAACTAACGGGGAATATACGGACGCTGGGGTCTGTATAACAATTGATATTGCTGATGCTGGAGTTGTTTCCCTAACCTAATGATTTTCATTCACTTGGAATATTAGTTGTCAGTATAACAACTTCAATATGCCGGACAACTGCCGTCGGGCAATGTCAGTTTGTGGGCAGGCAAAATCAGGCAACCTCCGAGTGCTATAGTCCCTCCCCCACCTTCCCCCGCCCCCCCGGCAGAATGGGCTTTGCCCGATGATCGAATCCATCCTCCTGACCTCCGTCCGCATCGTGACCTTTCACGGGCGGGCGAGGCTGACCAATGCCAGCGGCTTTTTCTTCGAGCGCGACGGGGCCTTGTTCCTGGTGACCAGCCGGCATGTGCTGCTCGATGAGGCGTGCCAGCATTTCCCGGATCGGCTGGAAATCGAGCTACATCTCGGCACCGATTTCTCGCGCTCCATGGGTTTCTCCATCCCGCTCTTTCGCGATGGGCTGAGCCTGTGGCGCACCGGCTCGGATGCAGCGGGCAATATCGATGTGGCGATGATCGAGATGGACCGGGCCGCCCTGCCCGCCAACGTGGTCTATCGGGCCTTTACGCCGGCCCATCTGCCGCAGCGTTTCGAGGAGATCGAGGTCGGCAGTTCATTGCTCGTGGTGGGGTTTCCGCTCGGCTTCCACGACACCTTGCATCACTTGCCGGTAGTACGTCAGGCGGTGATCGCTTCGTCGTTCGGCATGCGCTTTCAGGGCCAGGGCTATTTCCTGACCGATGCGCGCACGCATCGCGGCACCAGCGGCGCACCGGTGGTCATGCGCGGCAATGCGCAAGCGCCGGGCATGGCGGAATTGCCGTGGCTGCTGCTCGGCATACACTCGGCCCGGCTCGATGTCGGGACGCGCGATCTGCAAATCGATGAGGCGCTGGGCCTCAACTGCGCCTGGTACGCCGATATCCTGCTGACGCTGAGCGCCCCGCGCGGCGCTTAATTGCGCCGGTGGCAGAGTAGCGTCAGGTAGAGCGCTTCCACCTTCTCCCGCGCCCATGGGGTGCGGCGCAGGAATTTCAGGCTGGAGGAAATACTTGGATCGACATTGAAGCAGCGGATGTCGATCTGCCGTCCGAGGCCAGCCCAGCCGTGATGCTCGACCAGTTCGGTCAGCATCTGTTGCAACGTGATGCCGTGCAGCGGGTTGTTGGGCTGGGTGTCACTCATCTCGAACTGGCTCAGCGCTGGCGCGACTTGGCTTTGGGCAGAGGCTTGCGCTGGCGCTGGCCAGGACGCGCCTTGGCGGCCTCCGGGGCCGGCTTGGGCATCAACAGGTTCTTGGCCGTCGTCTTGCCGGCGGCGCGATGTTCGAGAATGGCGGCGTGCCAAACTGCGGCATCGTGTGCGATGGCCGGCGCGGCGACCGGCGTGTAGTCGGCCAGGCGCTGGCGCAGGTCGAACAGACGCTTGGGGTAATCGTCCTTGGCCGACAGCGTTTCGACCATCTGCTCGGCCGCTGGCGTCAGGGCCAGGCCACCGTCGCGCTCAACCAGCAAGCCGGCTGCGCTCAGGCGGGCGATGGTTTCGACCAGCTTGCCCTCGCCCGGCGCGCTCGATTGCATCAGGTCGATGGCGGCGATGATCTCGACGGGCTCGGCCGGACGACGTTTGGAAGCCATTGCCGTTGCCAGCAAAAGGAGAGAATCGTGATCGTGAATGGGGTGCATGGCGGGCCTTGGTGAACTGCCGCGCCAACAATCGGGACTCGGACAGGAAGGCGGCAGTTTACTGTCCGAGCGATGAAAAAGCCCGTAAAACTTGCCCTGTACTCCAGTTTTTACGGGACGACGCGGCAGGCCCGCCCGCTCCCTGCGTCGCTCAGCAGCACTCCTCTTCCAGTTGCTCCAACAGATGCAGCGCTTCTTCGTCTTCCCAGGTTTCGAACAACTCACGCACCTGGTTGATGTTGCAATGGATCAGGAAGAGATCATCCGGCTTCGGGCCGGAGCCGCCACCACGCTTCTTGTTGAAGTATTCCCAGAAGCTGTTGTTGCGCCCGGGAATTTCCAGGTGGCGGTCGATGCATTCCATGATGCGGCGGGCGTTGCCGGCGCAATCGATGCCTTCGAAGCTGACGTAACGATCCGGCTTCTGCCGGCAGCCGCATTGCTGTTCCATGCTGATCTCCTGACTGGACTGAGTTGATCAGGATTATCCGGAGGTGCCAAGAGCGCGTCCGTCGGCCAGCCGACACTAAATTGATTCAGGAAACAGCCGCCCCAAGGCATCGAGCGACGGGACCAGGTAGGCCCGCCGACCTCGCCGCAGGATCAGCCCGTCGCGCTCCCACTGGTTGATCAGGGCGGAAATGGTCTGGCGGGTGGCACCGATTAACTCGGCGATGTCCTGCATGCCGAGGTCGAGCGGAATCAGCCAGCCCTCGTCGACGATCTGCCCGCGCCGCTCGGCCAGGCCGATGAAGAAGCGCGCCAGCCGGGCCGGCACCTCGCGAAAAGCCAGGTCTTCGACCAGGGCCACGGCATCGCTCAACAGGCGGCCGAGCACGCGCATCATGACCGGCGTGATGGCCGGTTCGTTGATCAGCTTCTGGGCGAACAGCCGGGTATCGGCCACCCAGATGCAGGTCGGCGCCACCGCCTGGACGTAGGTTGGCGTATGCGTCGTGTAGATGTCGCCGCATTCGAGGTAGCCCAGGCTCAACTCGCGGTTGCCGCCGGAGATGTAGACCTTCAAGCGGCCGGAACGCACGATGAACACCTGATTGGTCGCACAGTTCGGCCCCGATAGCAGGTAGCCCTTGGCCAGCTCGCGCCGGTTGAAGCCAGCGAGCAGGCCTTTCGGCGTTTCGGAACGGGCGATCTCGGCGAGATCGATGGAGACGGCGTGGGGCGGGCGCATAGCGCAGGCGATGCAAAAACTTCGCCATCGCCTAAGCCCTTGATTCCTTAACGCCTGGAATCAGCCGCCAATCCCATTGGCAGCTTTGCGACAAAGCCACTCCTGCGGTGCACAGTCCAAATTCGCTAAAATCCGGCATGGACTACGGCATCACCGACCTCACCACCTTCATCGTCGGCACGATCTTCATCGTGCTGCTCCCCGGTCCGAACTCGCTGTTCGTCATGACCGTCGCCTCGCGGCGCGGCATCGCCGCCGGCTACCAGGGCGCCTGCGGCATCTTCGCCGGCGACACCATCCTGATGATCCTGTCGGCCACCGGCGTTGCCTCGCTGCTGCACGCCACGCCCTCGCTGTTCATGGTCATCAAATACACCGGCGCCGCCTACCTCGGCTGGCTGGGCTTCGGCCTGCTGCGCGGCGCCCTGGAGCGCTGGCGCCGCACGCCGGGCGACGAAGCCATCTCGCCGCCGAGCGGCGAGCAACGCCCTTTCCGCACCGCCTTCCTGATCAGCCTGACCAACCCCAAGGCCATCCTGTTCTTCGTTTCCTTCTTCATCCAGTTCGTCGCGCCCGGCTACCCCAACCCGGCCATTCCCTTCCTGGTGCTCGGCCTCATCGTCCAGTTCTTCAGCGCCCTCTATCTCTCCGGCCTGATCTTCGGCGGCGTCTATCTGGCCAGCTTCTTCACCCGCCGCCACCGCTTGGCGGCTATCGGCACCGGCTGCGTCGGGCTGCTCTTCATCGGCTTTGCCTTGAAGCTGGCTAATGCCAGCCTGAACTGATCGCCGATCCGTTTTCGACATGGCAAGCGGGCTGCCCGCAAGGGCTGAGCGTAAAGATATGCCATGCCATTGTGTTGCAGCGAAGTTGCAAAATAGTTGAAATATTCACCATGTCATAAAAATGTCATCAATAAACGATATGTGGCGTTTTACATTTAGGTCACACAGGTCGTTCTGGAGGTGGCCATGGTCTTCGACAACATTTGCGTTGCCCTCGGCAGCATCATGCTGGCGCTTGCCGTTCTGGTGTTGCCTTCGCAGCTCTCGCACCTGACCTTGGCTAGACGGGTGCAGACGGTCGTTGGCATCTGGGTCTTGGCGCTGCTCGGTGTCCTGTGGGCTTACGACAGCAGGACGACCGTTGCCGTCTTCCTGCTGGCACTATTCGCGAGCGGACTTGGCCGGATCATGGCGCTCTATCGGCACATGCTGATCACCGCCATCTATCCCAAATCCGAGCGCTGCTACTGAAGCGAACGCCAAGCCCCAGGATTTCGCCAGGTAGCAAAGCATCGGGCTTAGGCCACCGGCGGCGAGCGGTTATGGTTTAAGGCAATCCACAATTTCAGGTGCCGGAGCGGGCATCGATGCTCGATTTATTTGAGACAATCACGCTTTTGCCAGCCCGCCCGACCATGATCCAAGGCCAGTACCGCTATTCCATCCTGCAAGTTCCCGAGACCGTCACCCCGCTCAAGTTCCGCGGCCATGTCCGGCAGGAAATCGAGGCCGTGCAGGCCACCGCCAAGAACGCGGAAGACATCATCCTCGTCCGCCTCTTCGTGCAAGAAAAAATCCTCTTCGGCCTGGGTCAGAAGAAGGTCGACAGCATCCTGCACGGCATCGTCGCCAAATGTCAGAACATCGAGCGCATCGAACTGGAACCCCTCTCCCGCCCGCTGACGGCGGAAGAAATGCAGGAAGCGGCGGCGGAGGCGCAGGCCAATCTGGAAGAACTGGGGCAGCGGGTGATGGAGATGAAGGGTCTAGGGGGCTAACTGGGCCAACTGACATCCAGTACTCGAACAAAGACTCGCTGGCGCTCTTCCGGGTCGAGCAAGGCCTCCAGGCGAGATTGCAACTCCATGGGAGAAGTCGGTTTCTTGCCGCCGTCTCTAGCTGGCGGCTGATCATTCAAACCAAACCAGAGCACCAGATAAATCCCATGCCCTTTAGCCTTGGGCGCTATCGCGTACATCCCCATCAATTGACTGCGTAGTGCCGACCAGAGCTTGTCGTTGTCGTCACGCTTGATCTCGATGGGCAGGTCGAATTCATTGTGGAACGAAAGACGAATATCGGCACGCTTGTCGTTGGCGTGATCGACTTCCGGCTCACAATCAATGCCCAGCGGATTCAGGAACGGACGTAGTCGAGTCAACAATATGTCACGACAACGATTTTCCTCACGCTTGCCGGTCGGTTTCTTATTCTCGATATTCCAGAACGCGCTGAATCCATCGTCGTTATCGTGACGAATCTGAATGGCGACCTGGTCCAGATAATCAAGCGTTAAGGCCGCAAGATCTTCAGCACTGGCGGGTTCGCGATTGGCGAGTATTTTGGCCACGCTTGTCACGGAAGGAAAACGGAATTCCCCCTCGCGTTGCTTAAGTTTCAATTGGTGACGCGCACTTTCCAAGGCCGGCCGCAATTTGCTTAACGCGGGAACCGCCTGTAAGCGCCCGAGTTCACGAGCAGCTTCGTCTGTCGCCAACGCGCCGAGTCGTGTCACCATCCCCCGGATAGAATCCCCGCGCTGCATCGATGCGCTGACGATACCCGAGCGACGTTCGAAATCTGCGTGAGGACTGAGTAATTCAATCAACTTTCCCAAAGTATTGGGAGACAAAGCGTAATCGTTGCTCATCCCGCCAAAACGATCGTCTAGGAACGTACAAAGATGATTGGCGCGAATCCAGTTGTTGCCGATGTACCGCCAGAGCAGTGACTCATACTTTGCTGGTTCGAGCAACATGGCAGCCGACAGCCAATAGACTCTTTGAGCGACATCCATACCCTTGGCCGCCAGTTTCCTGTCGAGCATCCCGATTAGCTGCGGCATGTTATAGCGCATCGCTACTTTCAACAGCCGTTCGAGATGCGACAGTTGGGTTGCTTTGGCCCGCACCGGAAAAGTTGTCAGCAACTGGGGCACGGCCAGTTCGGCCACGCTGCGATAGTCGGGATCGTTGGCCAATGCGTAGGTTTCGGAAAGGTAGTCCCGACGCGCCTTCAAGGTTGCACTCGCGTAGTCGATCAGGACATCCGCCACCAGTGTTGGGCGACTTCGAACCAAATAGGCAAACCAGTCGGGCGTGTTGTCGGCGCCATAGGTCATGCGGAAAGCAAGCATGCGGCGCAGACAACCATCGGAGAGTTTGTCGACACTGGAGGCATTCTGCCGCCAGAGCAACTCCATACCGATCAGGCAGGGCTTTCGAATGTAGTGTTCGCGCTGCTTGATATTCAGATCGATGATTTCAGCGACGCTGGGTAAATCGTTCCTTAGCGGGCAAGCACGGAATCCCTGTTCTACTGCTTCAAGAACCACCTCGCCATGCTCGCAATAGCTGTCGAAGCGTTCCGCGGGTGTTTCACCACGGGTGTCCGAATAATGATTCATCCAGACACCGGCCAGCTCGAACATGATGCCTGGCGCAGCAGTGCCTTCACGAATGGCAGAAAAAACTTTGAATAGTTGATCGGCCTTTGCTTTTTTCTGGGATTCCCGGGTGACTTGGTGGGCCTTTTTCCTGGCCGCACTATCTTTTCGCCAGTCAGGAATTTCCCAAGCCAACATCGGCTCCAGCCAGTGTTTTCGTTCTGGATTTACCTCGGCCCAGGCTTCAAGCACTTCAAGCGTCAAGCCGCTATCTCCGCGCTGCTGGATCAGTGTATTTACGGCCTCCCAAAGATGAACCTCGGCCACTGCGTTTCCTGTCACTGATACTTGTTCGAGGTGCCACAAACCGATGTCATCCGGCACCTCTGCACCATGGAGGCGAGTTTCATGTTCGTAGATGCAGGCTCGAACATGTTCGGCATGTTCACACTGTCGGTAGCAGAGTGCCAGTAGCGCCTTGTAGCGTTCAGTGTGCTTCGCCAGCCAATGGGCAATTGCTTTGGTGTGTTCTTGCTCCCTGCGAGTTTCCCCGTGTTTGTCCGTCCCGATGCCTAACCAGGCAAACAGTCGCTCGTCGGTGATGAGATCGCCGTGGACTTCGATGCCGCGTCTAAGCAGTCCGCCGAGCATCCGACTCCAGTGAAAATTGAATTCGAAGTCGTCAGGCAATACCCGATCGTTACGTGTCGCAAGTTGGTCCAGCAGTATGGGAAGGTGGGTGTCCGGCGCTATTCTTGGCAAATCATAGGCCCAAAACATCGAATACCCGTTGATTTGCTCTCTTGTCTTAGGAAAATGCAAATAGTTCAGCAATTTATCCGGCGCGATAGCTGCTGGATAAAGATGGCGAAGCAGCGTACCGGAACCACCGTCCTCGGTATCTGCCAATCGGCCATCATTGATCGCATCGAGTAAGGCCAGCGCTTCGTTGTCAGCAGGTGCCTGCTTGATCCAGACTTCCAACGCATTTCGTCTAATGACTGGCCAACGGCTTTCATCTAAAGCTAACTCTTTGAGTGCCTCGGAAAGCTCCGGGATGGGCATACCTTCGTTAAGAATGTCCAGCACACAATCAACAAACGCCTGACTCGCATAGTCCCGTGCAGCTGAGTTCAATGCAGCGGCAAATTCAGGAACGAGCGCTTGGTCGGCCAATACGCCAAAAGGGGTCACGGATCGGAGATTCCAGTGAAATCCAAAATACTCCGTCGCTTCCTGTTTCAACCCCGCCAGGAGCGCCCGCTTGTCATCGATGGACATCGGTTTCGCATCACCGTAGACCACCACGGTCACTGGGTCGGCTTCGATCAGACGTCGACGTGCTGCACCGCAATGCAAGGCCAGCCAGCCATAGAGCCCCCGCAAGCCGGCGACCGTGCGTTCGTCGCGTCCGATAAGCAGTTTTAGAACTCGCCTGAGCGGTAAACCGCGGTGATCAATTTGCTGCGCCAGCCAGCGCGCTGCCAGATATTCGGCAACGCTGCGATGGCTGGGAATGACACGCTCCTCACCCTCCGGCGATGGGGCAAATAGTTTTCGTCGGGCGGCCCGCTGCGCTATCGACAAATCAAGCGGCAACAAGTTGTCGATCAAAGGGTACTGAGCATCGGCATTCGCTACATCTAGCGCTATACCTGTTTTATCCGAAAGCAACAATGCGGCGCACAATTGGCCGGCGGCTTCCAGTAGCTGATCGATGGAAACTGCGCAGTCTCGTTGCAGAACACGATGCTCCTTTGAAGCTTCCTCGGCCAGTTTTCGGCAGGCAAGTTCGAACGTCTCCTGGCGCGTATTTGGCCAGTTGCCTTCTCGTATCGATGCAGCCAGCAGGCCCAGTGTTTGGGGGTTGAACAACAAGCCTTCGATACCGCGTTGGCGGGCATTCTCCACGAAGCCTTCAGGATCGATAACGTTGTGGTTCTGACGCAATATGTCCTGAATTTCCGTATCGCTAAGCGGTTCCAGCACGAATACCGCAAGCTGCCCGTCTGGAGATGCATCGCTGATAGCCTGGCTATCAGTCGATCCAAACCAGTCAGCTGCACGGCAGGCAATACGAAATTTCGGGTTGCCGAGTTTTCTCAGATGAGCACGTACCTTGAGCAAAACACTGATATCGCCGCTGCCGGCGCGAGTTTCGTCAAGACCGTCAAGAAACAGCGTTTTCCCTTGCCAAGAGAGGTCGGGATCATCGCTCAGAAACTTGACGATGGAAATGCGAAGGCCATCGGTCGCTTGCGCCTCGGCTTCAAAAGCTACTGATTTTCCCGCACCGGGCTCGCCCAGCAAAACCCAAGCTGCCTGATCCCGAATTTCTTCTAGGCGTCGCGCGGCGCTATCGCCTAATGGATCTATCGACCTCAACAGCTTGACTCGACGAGGTATGACCAGCATCGCCTACTCCAACCAGTGCTCAGCGGGATAAGACAGAAACTCGGCAAGTGGGACTCCGCCCTCGCCGACGATCATGGTTCTTGCCTGTTCAAATTTTCCGGCAAAGACATCCAGTCCCTTGGGTGTGGCGAACTTGACACCGCTTTTTACTTCGATAGCGAGAAGCTTTCTGCCGTTGGTCAGGACGAAATCGACTTCATGAGGACTTTCTCGCCAATACTGAATCGCTGAATCTTCCGAAGCGCTATTGATCAGATGGGCACCGACCGCGCTTTCCACCAGGCGACCCCAATAGCTACGGTCTCCCGTCGCCTCGGCAAATGAATAGCCGGCCAGCGCAGAAACTAGTGCCGTATTGTGAACGTTCAACTTGGGGCTGGATGCACGCTTGCGGAAAGCCTGTATGGCGAATTTCGATAAACCGCTGAGCAGTCCGGCCTGTGACAACAGCTCTAGGTAATGCGCCAGCGTCGTGGTGTTTCCGGCATCCGCCAACTGGCCTCGCAGCTTGTCGTAGGCAATGATTTGACCAGAGTAGGCCCCACAACCCAGTTCAAACAGTGCTTTCAGCAAGGCGGGCTTGTCCACCCGCGTCATCTGCAAAATATCCTTCTCGATATTGGGTTGAATCAGCGCCGCGCGAACATAGTGTCGCCAGCGTGTTTCATCCCTGATCATGCGGGCGCTACCGGGATAGCCGCCGAAGTAAATATATTCGTCAAGCGAGAAATCGAAAGCAGTTTGCATTTCCTCATACGACCAATGCGTCATGCGTATGGGTTCGTAACGTCCCGCGAGGCTCTCCGTCAGTCCCTTCTGCATTAACCACGGTGACGAACCGAGCAGTACGACGTGGAGCGGCAAATTCTCGGCGCGATCGGCATCCCACAACCCTTTGACGATTTCGGACCAGCGCGGCACCTTCTGTATTTCATCGATGGCGAGGATATAACGCTTCCCCTCAGAGAGCGTGCGCGCCTTGGCACGAGCCAGTGTCCATTGTTGGACCAGCCATTCGGCACTCACCGGCGAACCGGGAAGTTGTTGTGTCAGACTACTGGAAGCTTGCGCACTAAATGGGTCGACACTTTCCGGCAGCGGCTGGTCCGCTGCGATGAAGCTTGACTCGCCGCGACACTCATCCAGGACTTGCCTGACCATCGTGGTTTTACCTACCTGCCTTGGCCCGGCAACGACCACCATGTAGCAAGGATGCTCCTGGAGGCGGTCTCTCAAGGTATTGATTTGCTTGCGCTCGAATGACATTTTCAGATACTGAGTAAATTTACTCAGTATCTTAGACATGACCTAGCTGAAAGGCAACCCAAATGGAAAGTACCTGCTATACAAACGGCCTGAGCCAAGTGCTTCACATAGTCGCAGGCATTTGAGCTTGCCGAGCGGCAACTTCTTCAGCGTGGACATGATGCGGGTAACCACCCACCTCCCCAAAGCTGGCATTAGTCACCTTATGCCGCCACCTTGTCCCGTGCGGCATGCAGCTTTTTGTAGCTGTCGATCAGGCGCTGGTGCCGATCCAGGCCTTCGAGCGCCATGCTGGTTGGCGTCAGGCCATGGAAGCGGACGCTGCCATCGACCAAGCCGAGCACGGCATCCATGCGTTCATTGCCGAACATCCGGCGGAAGTTGGCTTCGTAATCGTCCAATTCCAGTTCGTCGTCGAGCAGCACCTCCAGCACCACGTTCAAGGCCTGATAGAACAGACCACGGTCGACGGTGTTTTCGTTGTACTGCAGGTAGGCCTCGACCTGTTCCTTGGCTGCCTCGAAATCCTGCAGGGCGAGGTTGATCATCAGCTTCAGTTCGAGAATGGTCAGCTGGCCCCAATCCGTGTTCTCGTCGAACTCGACGCCAATCAGCGTGATGATGTCGGTGTAGTCGTCGAGCTCGCTCTCTTCCAGTCGTTCGAGCAGCGCTCCCAGGGCTGCGTCGTCGAGGCGGTGCAGGTTCAGGATATCTTCGCGGAACGCGAGCGCCTTGTTGGTGTTGTCCCAGATCAGGTCGTCCACCGGGTAGACTTCTGAGTAGCCAGGCACCAGGATACGGCAGGCGGTAGCGCCGAGCTGGTCGTAAACCGCCATGTACACTTCCTTGCCCATGTCTTCAAGGATGCCGAGCAAGGTGGCAGCTTCGTGGGCGTTGGATTCTTCACCGTGGCCGGAGAAATCCCATTCGACGAACTCGTAGTCGGACTTGGCGCTGAAGAAGCGCCACGACACCACACCGCTGGAGTCGATGAAGTGTTCGACGAAATTGTTCGGCTCGGTGACGGCGTTGCTCTCAAAGGTCGGCCGCGGCAAGTCGTTCAGGCCTTCGAAGCTGCGGCCCTGCAGCAACTCAGTCAGGCTGCGCTCGAGTGCAACTTCCAGGCTGGGATGCGCGCCGAAGGACGCGAAGACGCCACCGGTACGGGGGTTCATCAGGGTCACGCACATGACCGGGAACTGGCCGCCGAGCGAGGCATCCTTGACCAGCACCGGGAAGCCCTGCTTTTCCAGTTCCTCGATGCCGGCGACGATGCCCGGATATTTGGCCAACACCTCGGCCGGCACGTCGGGCAGCGCGATTTCGCCTTCGATGATTTCGCGCTTGACCGCCCGCTCGAAGATTTCCGACAGGCACTGCACCTGCGCCTCCGGCAGCGTGTTGCCGGCGCTCATGCCGTTGCTCAGGAACAGGTTGTCGATCAGGTTGGTCGGGAAATAGACCGTCTCGCCGTCCGACTGGCGGACGTAGGGCAGCGCGCAGATGCCACGCTCGGTGTTACCGGAGTTGGTGTCATAGAGGTGCGATGCGCACAGTTCGCCATCCGGGTTATAGATGTCCAGCGTGTAGTCGTCAAGCAGGCCCTTGGGCAGCGCATCCTTCTTGCCCGGCTTGAACCAGCGCTCTTCAGGGTAATGCACGAAGGGCGCGTTGGCGATCTCCGGCCCCCAATAATTGTCGTTGTAGAAATGGTTGCAGTTCAGGCGCTCGATGTATTCGCCCAGCGCGGAGGCCAGCGCGCTTTCCTTGGTCGCGCCCTTGCCGTTGGTGAAGCACATCGGCGAATGCGCATCGCGGATATGCAGCGACCAGACGTTGGGCACCAGATTGCGCCACGAGGCGATCTCGATCTTGATGCCCAAGCCGGCGAGAAAGCCGGACATGTTGGCGATGGTCTGCTCAAGCGGCAGGTCCTTGCCGGCGATGTAGGTCTGCGTCGCCGAATCGGGATTCACGGCCAGCAAGGCTTGCGCATCGGCATCGAGGCTCTCGACTTCCTCGATGATGAACTCGGGCCCGGTCTGCACGACCTTCTTGACGGTGCACCGGTCGATGGAGCGCAAAATGCCCAGGCGGTCCTTCTCGGAAATATCCGGCGGCAACTCGACCTGAATCTTGAAGGTCTGCTTGTAACGGTTTTCCGGATCGACAATGTTGTTCTGCGACAAGCGGATGCTCTCGGTCGGAATGTTACGCGTATCACAGTAGAGCTTGACGAAATAGGCCGCACACAAGGCCGACGAGGCGAGGAAGTAATCGAACGGCCCCGGCGCCGAGCCGTCGCCCTTGTAGCGGATGGGCTGATCGGCAATGACCGTGAAGTCGTCGAATTTGGCTTCCTGGCGAAGCTTGTCGAGAAAGTTGACCTTGATTTCCATGCGGTGATCCAGAAATGGCGTTCAAAACGAATTGGCCGCCATTATCCGGGTTTCCCGGCAGGAAAACCGGACTTCAACGCCTCATCAAAGCGCCCGTTCGGCAACCACCATTCCCGGGTCGTCGGGATCGCGGTGCACGGCGAAGCCGAGCTGGCGTGCGAACTTGATCATCTTTTCGTTGGAGGCCAGGATGAAAGCCTCCATCTTCTGCATGCCACGGGCGCGGGCGGCGTCGATCAGGGTCAGCATCAGGATGCCGGCCACACCGCTGCCCTGCCAGTCGTCGTCGATGGCGATGGCGAACTCGCAACTCGTGCCGTTCGGGTCGGCGCAGTAGCGGGCCACACCGATTTCGACCGCGTGACCTTCCCGCTGGATGATGGCGACCAGCGCCAGGTGCTTCACATAGTCGATCTCGGTCAGGTACTTGAGCTTGCCCGGCGGCAGCTCCTTCAGCGTGGACATGAAGCGGCGGTAGCGCGAATCGGCCGACAGGTGCTGCACGAACTCCTGTTCCATGGTCTTGTCGTCAGCGCGGATCGGGCGGATCAGCACCTCGCTGCCGTCGAACAGATAGCGCGTGCGGACGAGTTCCTCGGGGTAGTCGGCCATGGCTTATTCCGCCAGGCGGCCGGCGAGATAGGCGACGATGCTGTCGAGCGTACCGAGCTTGCCGTAGTCTTTTTCCGGCACATTGACGCCGAGACACTCGCGGATGGCTTCGAGCACATTCAGCCAGTCCATCGAGTCGAGTTCGATCTGCTTGCGTAGCGGCAGGTCGCCGACGATCTTGCCGATATCCGTTTCCGGCGCCAGGGCCTTGATGATTTCGAGCATCTTGGCTCGAATTTGCGCTTGTTCCAGCGGCATGTTTCTCCCCTTATTCCAGCGTCGAACTGTCGCCCTCGGGCAACCCGACTTCCCTCGCCTTGAGCAGCCGGCGCATGATCTTGCCGCTGCGAGTATGCGGCAGGCATTCGGCGAAGGCAATTTCCTTGGGCGCGACGGCCGGGCCGAGCCGGCGGCGGGCATGGGCGAGCAATTCACTGCGCAGCGCTTCACTGGCATCGGCCCCGTGCTTGAGCGTGACGAAGGCCTTGATCGTCTCGCCGGCCAGCGCATCCGGCTTGCCGATGACGCCGGCCTCGGCCACTGCCGGATGCTCCATCAGCACGCGCTCGACCTCGAAGGGGCCGACCAGATGGCCGGCCGACTTGATCACATCGTCGCTGCGCCCGACAAACCAGAAGTAGCCGTCGGCATCGCGCCGCACCAGATCGCCGCTCAGGTAGAGATGACCGGCAAAGCAGTCGCGATAGCGCTCGGGCTGGCCGAGATAGGCGCGGAACATCGACGGCCAGCCGGTTTCCAGCGCCAGTTCGCCAACCGCATCGGGCTCGGTGATTTCCTGTATCGGTTCGCCGGCACGGTGACGCACGACATGGGCGACGCCCCCAGGCAGCGGCCGGCCCATTGAGCCCGGTTTGACGACACATCCGGCCGCATTGGCAATCATGATACCGCCCGTTTCCGTCTGCCACCAGGTATCGTGGATGGGCTGCCCGAAGGTTTCGACACCCCACGCCACCGCCTCGGCATTGAGCGGCTCGCCGACGCTGGCGATGAAGCGCAGCGCCGGAAAGGCGTGCCCGGCGAACAGCCCCGGCCCGGCCTTGATCAGCATGCGGATGGCGGTCGGCGCGGTGTACCAGACATTCACGCCCTCGTTTTCCAGGATGGCCAACCAGCGCACCGCGTCGAATTCCGCCTCATCGACGATGCTGGTCACACCGACGATCAGCGGCGCCAAAATGCCGTAGGACATGCCGGTGACCCAACCGGGATCGGCCGTGCACCAGAACACGTCGTCCGGCCGCAGATCGAGCGCCCGGCGCGCCGTGGCGTAATGCATCAGCGCCGCACCATGCACGTGCAGCGCGCCCTTGGGTGTGCCGGTGGTGCCGCTGGTGAAATGCAGCAGCGCCGGATCGTCGGCCGTGGTGCTCACCAGCGCAGAATCATCGGAAGCATCAGCGAGCAGGCTCTGCCAATCCAGCGTCTCGGGCGGCAGTTCGCCGCCGAGATCGTCGATCAGCACGACATGGCGCAGCGACGGCAACTCGCCGCGTATCGGCTCAACCTTGCGCCGGTAGGCACTGCGCGTCGTCACCAGCACCTTGCCGCTGGCCTGCGCCACGCGGTTACGCACCGGCTCGGGGCCGAAGGCGGGAAAGAGCGGCGACACGACAGCGCCGATCTTCAGCGCGCCGAGCACAGCCACGTACAACTCGCAGCGCCGCCCGCACAGCACGAAAACGCAATCGCCCTTGCGCACACCGACCGCTTTAAGCGCATTGCCGAAGCGATCGGTCTGGCGCGCCAGTTCGCGGTAAGTGATTTCGCTGCGCCCACCGTCTTCGCTCAAAAAACGGAAGGCGGCTTTGTCGGCGTGCTCGGCAGCGGCATGGCGATCGACGGCCAGCCAGGCCATGTTGAGCGAGCCGCCAGGTTCGAGATTCAACTCGCGGGCAACGCTTTCCCAGGCAAACGCCTCCATCGCGCCGCCGACCGGTGCCTGCCCTTCCCCACCCGCGTTGCGAATCTGCGTTGGCTTCATTGGCCCTTCCGAGATCGAGTCAGCCTGCTGCCATTTTGCCCCGCCTCGAACGGGGCGTGTTGATGACGCGCAAATCCGCGCACTTCGCCCTCTGCGTATTCCTGCGTATTCCCCGCCACGCTTGCTTTCCACCATAATCCGTCCATGACCTCGCGCCTTCCTGTTTCGCTGCCGGAGACCACCTCGACCTGGCACGCCGAGCTGCACCTCGGCTTCGCCCTTGCCGGCGAGCGGACGGTGCTGCGTGAGAATCGCCATCGCGGGCCGCTGCGCGTGCAAAAGGCGCTCTATCCAGAAGGCGATGCGGTGTGCCAGACCATCGTGCTGCATCCGCCGTCGGGTATCGCCGGTGGCGACCAATTGAGCATCCGGGCCGAGGTCGGGGCCGGGGCGCACGCCCAGTTGACCACGCCGGGTGCCGGCAAGTGGTATCGCAGCGGCGGTGTGGAAGCCTCCCAGCGCGTCGAATTCACGGTCGGTGCCGGGGCGACGCTGGAATGGCTGCCGCAGGAAACCATCGTATTCGACGGCGCGCGGGCGCGCATGGAAACCCGCGTCGATCTCGCCGCCGACAGCCGCTTCATTGGTTGGGACATCCTGTGCCTGGGCCGCGTGGCCAGCGGCGAGCGTTTTCGCCAGGGCCATTTTTTGCCTTTTTACCGCGTGCACCGCAGCAATGCGCCGATCTGGATCGAGCGCGGCGGTCTTTCCGGCAACGATCCGATGCTGGACAGCCCCGCCGGCTGGGCCGGTCGTACCGTGTGCGGCACGCTGCTCTGTAGCTTCCCGGAACTGCCGCAGCAAGCCGCCACCCTGCTCGAAGCCCTGCGCGCCATCGCGCCGGCCGACGCCGCCTTGCACGGCATCACTGCCCTGCCCGGCCTGCTGGTCGCCCGCTATCTCGGCGACAACAGCGAAGCAGCCCGGCTGTGGTTCGCCGAACTGTGGAAAATCCTGCGCCCGGCCTGCTGCCAGCGTCCGGCCGTCACCCCCCGAATCTGGAATACCTGAGGAGTCTTCATGGAACTGACACCCCGCGAGAAAGACAAGCTGCTGATCTTCACCGCTGGCCTGCTCGCCGAACGGCGCAAGGCCAAGGGCCTGAAGCTGAACTATCCGGAAGCCGTGGCGCTGATCACCTGCGCCATCATGGAAGGCGCCCGTGAAGGCAAGACGGTGGCCGAGCTGATGCACGAAGGCACGCTGGTGCTGAGCCGTGCCGACGTGATGGACGGCATCGCCGAGCTGATCCCGGAAATCCAGATCGAAGCCACCTTCCCGGACGGCACCAAACTGGTCACCGTGCATAACCCGATTGTTTGAGGAGCTGACATGATCCCCGGAGAACTCCTCGCCGAAGCCGGCGAACTCGAACTCAACACCGGCCGCCCGACCATCACGCTGGTCGTTGCCAATACCGGTGACCGCCCAATCCAGGTCGGCTCGCACTACCACTTCTTTGAAACCAACGCCGGCCTGAGCTTCGACCGCGAAGCTGCGCGCGGCTACCGCCTCGACATCGCCGCTGGCACTGCCGTGCGCTTCGAGCCGGGGCAGACACGCACCGTGCAACTGGTGGCCTTGGCCGGCGAGCGCAAGGTCTACGGTTTCCGCGGACTCGTTCAGGGAGCACTGTGATGGCGAACAAGATTACCCGTCAGGCCTATGCCGAAATGTTCGGCCCCACCACTGGCGACCGCCTGCGCCTGGCCGATACCGAGCTGATCATCGAGGTCGAAAAGGACTACACGATCTACGGCGAGGAAGTGAAGTTCGGCGGCGGCAAGGTCATCCGCGACGGCATGGGCCAGAGCCAGCGCGTGTCGGCCGAAACGGTCGATACCGTGATCACAAACGCGCTGATCGTCGACGCCGTCACCGGCATCGTCAAGGCCGACATCGGCCTCAAGGACGGCCGTATCGCCGCCATCGGCAAGGCCGGCAACCCCGACATCCAGCCCGGCGTAACCATCGTCGTCGGCCCGGGCACCGAAGTCATTGCCGGCGAAGGCATGATCGTCACGGCCGGCGGTATCGATAGCCATATCCATTTCATTTGCCCGCAGCAGATCGAGGAAGCGCTGAACTCCGGCGTCACGACGATGATCGGCGGCGGCACCGGGCCGGCCACCGGCACCTACGCCACTACCTGCACGCCGGGGCCCTGGCACATCCACCGCATGCTCGAAGCCGCCGACGCCTTCCCGATGAACCTCGGTTTCCTCGGCAAGGGCAACGCCAGCCTGCCGGAAGCCCTGCGCGAGCAGGTTGAAGCCGGTGTGATCGGGTTGAAGCTGCACGAGGACTGGGGCACGACGCCCGCCGCCATCGACTGCTGCCTGTCGGTTGCCGACGAAATGGACATCCAGATCGCCATCCACACCGACACGCTCAACGAATCGGGCTTCGTCGAAGCCACCATCGGCGCCTTCAAGGGCCGCACCATCCACACCTTCCATACCGAAGGCGCCGGCGGCGGCCACGCGCCGGACATCATCAAGGCAGCCGGCCTGCCCAATGTCCTGCCGAGCTCGACCAACCCGACCATGCCCTACACGGTGAACACCATCGACGAGCATCTCGACATGCTGATGGTTTGCCACCACCTCGACCCGAGCATCGCCGAGGACGTCGCCTTCGCCGAAAGCCGCATCCGCCGCGAGACCATCGCCGCCGAAGACATCCTGCACGACTTGGGCGTCTTCTCGATGATGTCGTCCGACTCGCAGGCCATGGGCCGCGTTGGCGAGGTGATCATCCGTACCTGGCAGGCAGCGCACAAGATGAAGCTGCAACGTGGCCACCTACCCCCCTCGCCCGCTTGTGGGAGAGGGGCCGGGGGAGAGGGTAGCGTTGACGCCAATCCGCGCCACGACAACTTCCGCGTCAAGCGCTACATCGCCAAATACACCATCAACCCGGCGCTGACGCACGGCATCGCCCACACCGTCGGCTCCATCGAAGTCGGCAAACTGGCCGACCTGGTGCTTTGGCGGCCAGCCTTCTTCGGCGTCAAACCGTCGCTGATCCTGAAGGGTGGCATGATCGCCGCCGCCGCAATGGGCGACCCCAACGCCTCTATCCCGACGCCGCAACCGGTGCATTACCGGCCGATGTTCGGCAGCTTCGGCAAGGCGCTGAAAACCTCAGTCACCTTCGTCTCGCAGGCCGCGCTGAACAATGCTGCGGTGCACGCCCTGAATCTGCAAAAACCGCTGATCGCCGTTTCCGGCACACGCACGCTGACCAAGGCCGACATGGTGCACAACGGCGCCACACCGGAAATCACGGTCGATCCCGAAACCTACGTGGTCAAGGCCGACGGCGTGCATCTGGTGTGCGAACCGGCCACCGAATTGCCATTGGCGCAACGCTATTTCCTGTTCTGACATGCTGATTCTGAATAAACGCACCACCGCCACCGCCACCGACTCGGTGGCCCTGGCCTACGACGAACGCAAGCGCAGCCGCCTGAAGGTCAAGCTCGCTTCCGGCGCCGAGGCCGGCATCTTTCTCGAACGTGGCGACCACCTGCACGGCGGCGACAAGCTGATCGCCGAGGATGGCTCGGCCGTCGTCGAAATCCTCGCCGCGCCGGAGAAGCTGATCGAGGCCGTCGCCGACAGCCCGCTGCTCTTCGCCCGCGCCGCCTACCACCTCGGCAATCGCCACGTGCCGGTCCAGATCCTGCCGACCGAGAACGGCGGCAAGCTGCGCTTCCAGACCGACCACGTGCTGGCCGAAATGGTCAAGGGCCTGGGCTGCACAGTCAGCGAAACCGAAGCCCCCTTCCAGCCGGAATCCGGCGCGTATGGGGCAAATGCGGGTTCACACGGCGGCCACCATCATCACCACGGCGAGCACGACCACGAGCACGCCGATCTGCACAATCCCGGCCACGGCCCGCACCGTTCCGTGCCGAAAATCCACGAATTCAAGCCGCGTTGATGCATTTTCACCACGCTTTCCCCGCTTTATCGCCTTGTACTGATAGACAGCCCCGGCATCCGCGGCTAGTCTCTCAGTACATTCGAATAAGAGGGGACTTAGGCCATGAAGCACATTCGCATCTCTCTGGCTGCCGCGCTGGGCATCCTGTTCGCCCTGCCGGCCTCGGCGGAACTGCTCAAATGCGAGGCGTTGACCGAGAAGATCACGCAGCGCCTGGAATCCAAGCAGATCAAGGATTACGAGCTGAAGGTCGTCGCCGTCGGCGACAAGCAGGCCGGCAAGGAAGTCGGGCGTTGCCAGGGTGGCAGCATGAAGGTCATGCTGTTGCGCGGCAAGGCGGCCGAAAAGCCCGCCGCCCAGTAGTTTTTCACCCGGCTTGGGGCGGGAGCGTGCACGCATGACGCCCGCCGCCCAACTGCAGCTCGCGCGCCTGCTGCAACTTGCCAGCCCGGCCCTGCCGGTCGGTGCCTACACCTATTCGCAAGGTCTTGAGTGGGCCGTTGAATCCGGCGTCATCCGTGACGAAGCCACGGCCGGCCGCTGGATCGCCGACCTGATGCAGCACGGCATCGGCCGCTTCGAAGCCCCGCTGCTCGCCGCGCTGATGGCCGCCTGGTCGGCCGGCAACACCGGCGAAATCCTCGAACTCAACGGCGAATTCCTGGCCAGCCGCGAATCGGCCGAGCTGCGCGCCGAAACCGTGCAAATGGGCTTCTCCATGCGCCGCCTGCTGCACGACCTGCGCGACGACAGCCTGGCCGGCGTGGCGCAGATCGTCGAACCGCTGCCCGAAGTCGCCTTCCCCACGGTCTGGGCCGGCATCGCCGCCGCCTGGCAGATCGATCCGGAAGCAGCCATCACCGCCTACCTGTGGTCGTGGGCAGAAAACCAGGTGATGGCCGCGCTGAAAGCCGTCCCCCTCGGCCAGGCCGCCGGCCAGCGCCTGCTCGCCGAACTCGGCCGGCAAATTCCCGCTGCTGCGGTGCACGCCCTCAAATTGCCAAAAACCGAGTGGTCCAACTTCACCCCCGCCTTCGCCATTGCTTGCGCAAGGCACGAAACCCAATATTCACGTCTCTTCAGATCGTAAAACCATGAGCAAACAAGCCCTGCGTGTCGGTATCGGCGGCCCCGTCGGTTCCGGCAAGACTGCCCTGACCCTCGCCCTGTGCCAGGCCCTGCGCGACAAGATCGACATGGCCGTCGTCACCAACGACATCTATACCGCCGAGGACGCCAAGTTCCTGGTCAATCATTCGGCGCTGGCGCCCGAGCGCATCATCGGCGTCGAGACCGGCGGCTGCCCGCACACCGCCATTCGGGAGGATGCTTCGATCAATCTCGAAGCCGTCGACCGCCTGCAACGCGCCTTCCCCGGCGTGCAGCTGATCCTCGTCGAATCCGGCGGCGACAACCTGGCCGCCACCTTCTCGCCTGAGCTATCCGACCTGACCATCTACGTCATCGACGTCGCCGCCGGAGAGAAGATTCCGCGCAAGGGCGGGCCGGGCATCACCAAGTCCGACCTGCTGGTCATCAACAAGATCGACCTGGCGCCAATGGTCGGCGCCTCGCTCGACGTCATGGCGCACGACGCCAAGGCGCAGCGCGGCGAGCGGCCTTTCGTCTTCTCCAACCTGAAGACCGGCGAAGGCCTGGACAAGATCATCGCCTTCATCCGCGACAAGGGCATGCTCTAAGTGAGTGCGCCACTGGCCGGCTGCCGCCAGATCCTGCGCGTACTGGCGCCGGATTGGATGAGCACGGCCGGCGAGTTGCAACGCTTTGCCCGCGCTACAGCCGAGGGTGAATGGGAGCCGGTCGGTGAAGCCATCCCGGTCAGCCTCGGCCGTAGCGGCCTGGCGTGGGGCCGCGGCCTGCACCCGGCCAGCGACGATGGCCCGCGCAAAGCAGAAGGCGACGGCCGCACCCCGGCCGGCGTCTTCGCCATCACGGCGCTATTCGGCAGCGCCGATGCCGACAGTGATTTCGCCCGGCCCGCCCGCTTGCCCTACCTCGCCACCACGCCCGATCTCAAGGCCATCGACGACCCACAATCGCAGCACTACAACCGCATCGTCGATCAACGCACGGTCGAAAAAGACTGGAGCTCGTGCGAAGACATGCTGCGCACGGACGAGCGCTACACCGTCGGCGCCGTCATCGCCCACAACGCCGCGCCGCCACAGCCCGGCGCCGGTTCGTGCATCTTCCTGCACGTCTGGGAAAAGCCCGGCGCACCGACTGCCGGCTGCACGGCCGGGACACTGGCCGCTATCCGGGAAATCTGCCTGTGGCTGGAAGCCGCCGCCTCGCCTTGCCTGGTACAGCTGCCGCAGGCCGAGTACGCGCGGCTGCGTGGCTGTTGGCAATTGCCTTGAGCCGAGGTTTAGGCCGCGCACCCCCCTCCCGGCCTCCCCCTTGTCAGGGGGAGGAGTCGTGGTCGCGCTCAGCCTAATTTAGTTAGCTCTTCTTCCGGTCACTGGGAGGCAGTGGGTTGCCCCAGGCCAAATCACCATTGCAAACTCCCCGGCTGCCCTGGTTTTTACCCATTTTGCCCAGTGCACCGCAGCAGCCTGCATTTTTCCCACGCGGGCGAAACAGGGTCCCTCCCCCTGACAAGGGGGAGGACAGGAGGGGGTTTCTGGCGCAGCTTCAACTCAGCAAGTTCGTCGAACCCTGAGCCAGACAACCCGCCACAACCCACATCAAGCCAACCTCACACAGCCCTCCCCCATGACAGCGCCCCGCCTGCCCGCTAGACTGGCAACCTTTCCATTCCCCGCGCCGGCGCGCCTGCCCGGCTGACGAACGTGCTCAATCGCATCTGGGTCGGTTTCATCCTCATCGGCTTCGCCGCCGCCCTCGCCCAACTCTTTCAGGGCGATTTCGACGTCTTCACGCGCGTGCTCACCGGGCTGTTCGAGACCGCCAAAACCGGCTTCGACATCTCGCTCGGGCTGGTCGGCGTCATGTGCCTGTGGCTGGGCATCATGAAAATCGGCGAGCGCGGCGGGCTGATCGAGTTGTTCGGGCGCCTTGTCGGCCCCTTCTTCCGCCGCGTTTTCCCGGATATTCCGCCCGGCCACCCGGCGAGCGGCAGCATCGTGATGAACTTCTCGGCCAACATCCTCGGCCTCGACAACGCCGCCACGCCGCTCGGCCTCAAGGCCATGCGCGAGTTGCAGGAAATCAACCCGCACAAGGACACGGCGAGCAACCCGATGATCATGTTCCTGGTGCTCAACACCGCCGGCATCACGCTGATCCCGACCACCGTCATCGCCATCCGCCAGAGCCTCGCCATCAAGCAGGGGCTGGTCGGCTTCAACGCCGCCGACATCTTCCTGCCCACCCTGCTCGGCACCTTCGTGTCCTTCTGCGCCGGCCTGATCGCCGTCGCCGTCTGGCAGCGCATCAACCTGTTCACCCGCCCGGTGATCGCCTTCTTCGCCGGTTTCGCCGCCTTGATGGGCGGGCTGTACGCATGGCTGAACGGCATGCCGCCGGAGCAGATGGCGCAGATGATCGGCCTGCTCGGCAGCGGCCTGATCGTCAGCCTGATCGTGCTCTTCGTCGGCGTCGCCGCCTGGCGCGGCATCGACGTTTACGAAAGCTTCGTCGAAGGCGCCAAGGAAGGCTTCGGCGTCGCCGTGCAGATCATTCCCTACCTCGTCGCCATGCTCGCCGCCATCTCGGTCTTCCGCACCACCGGCTGCATGGATTACCTGATCGGTGCCATCCGCGCCGGCGTGCAGGCCATCGGCCTCGACGACGCCTTCGTCCCCGCCCTGCCCGTCGGCCTGATGAAAACCCTCTCCGGCAGCGGCGCGCGCGGGCTGATGGTCGATGTGATGAACACCTACGGCGTCGATTCCTTCCAGGGCAAACTCGCCGCCATCATCCAGGGCTCCACCGAAACCACCTTCTACGTCCTCGCCGTCTATTTCGGCAGCGTCGGCATCACCAAGACGCGCTACGCGGTGGCCGCCGGACTGATCGCCGATGCCGTGGGACTGGTCGGTGCGGTGTTGATTGCTTACGCGTTCTATCGCTGAACGGCGGATTGGTTTTTGGCCAAAATGGGTAGTGCACCGCAGCACCGCCCGTACCGGCCTTCAAGCATCATTTCGCGGCCATTCAAGCCAGGACGATTGTTGCAGCCAGCCAAGAAGCCATAAGAAAATTCAGATTTAGTTTGCTGTTTGATCCGATGGCGCGTATTGTGCACTGCAGCGATTTCTAGTTGTGTTGTTATCTTGTCGGTCTAGTACCCGTAGCTCTACGGCGCCATTCCCCCATTTTTGCCTCGCCCTCTTGATCTCGCCCCACCCAGGGGCAATCCGCCCCGTAATTTTCGGAGATTCAAGATATGGCAACAGGTAGCGTCAAGTGGTTTAACGATTCCAAGGGTTTTGGCTTCATTACTCCCGAAGGCGGCGGCGAAGATCTCTTCGCTCACTTTTCCGCAATTCAATCCCATGGCTTCAAGACCTTGACTGAAGGTCAACGGGTGAATTTCGACATCACCACCGGCCCCAAGGGCAAACAAGCCAGCAATATCCAAATCGCCTGATTCTTCTGGCGTACTCTCTGGCTACTGGACGACCTGGTAGCCAGTTTTTTCCCGTCGGCATGCCCTGCCTGTACGGAGTGCCCGGATCGAAAACTACCGCTCCCCGGCAAAGCACCAAACGATCAACGAGCACGAGCCAAACGGCTGTGCGCCGAATCAGGCATTTCCATCTTGCCCTGCGGCGACTCGGCCGTGACATCAATGGCGTGGTCGGCAAAATTGGCCGGACTTTCCCGCTCGGCCGCTTCATTGCTATCGATTCACCCAGCAACAAGACACCAAAAACGGGTCGGCAATCAGCAATCCAACCCAGCATTTTCACAAGACATGGAGTACAGCATGACGCAGGCCATCCAGCGTACCGAACTGAAGACTTTCTATTACACCCCGGTTCATTGCCCCTTCTGCGGCACCCGGGTCATGGGGGCCGATCCGATTGACGAGACCCTGATTACCGCCTGCCCACATACTCTGTTCATCGCTCACGACATGGCATTTGAATACCGTTCGGAACGATTCGACCAGAACATCAGCCTCAATGGCCTGACTGAAAAACAGGTTGAGGAACGATGGTTAAGAGAGGCTGGCGGGATAGACGGACTGACCAATAAGGTCACCCTGGCGGATGCAATCAAGGTGGCCGCCTACGCGCCGGAGCCATCGGCCTACGGTTCTTACTATGGGTTTGCGCCTGTTGAATGACCGACCTACTACGACGCTGAATGCGTCGTGTAGCCCCATTCGAAACATATCTATCCAAGCCCGTGTTCCATACGGGCTTGCCCCATGCCCCGACTTTGGAGATTCAACCGTGGCAAAAGAAGACCTAATCGAAATGCAAGGCGTTGTGATGGAAGTGCTCCCGGATACCCGTTTCCGTGTCACTTTGGAGAATGGGCACATGTTGGTCGCCTACAGTGGCGGCAAGATGCGCAAGAACCATATTCGCGTTCTTGCCGGCGACAAGGTCTCCCTCGAAATGTCCCCGTATGACCTGAGCAAAGGGCGGATCACGTTCCGCCACATCGAAGGTCGCGCACCGTCCAGCCCACGGCAGCGTCACCGCTAAGCTTCCGTTCCGCTACCAGCGCAATCGGGGGTCACCAAAGGTTCGATTCAAATCGGTCAGTACCGATGCGAATCAGTGCTTAGCGAGCAGCAGTTTCAAAAAAGCTCTCGATCAGCGCCGCTACCGCTTCCGGCTGGTCGTGCTGCAGGTTGTGGCCGGCGTCGGCGACCCATTCGACGCGCAGGTCGCGGAAATGCTTGGCACGGCGCCAGAATTCTTCGGTGTCGCGGCCGAAGCGTTGATTGACGAAGCCCTTTTCGGCATTGACCAGCATGACCGGTGCCGTCACCTTCTCCCACGCCGCCAGCGCATCCTCAATGCGATAGACCGCCGGTGCGGCCACCTTGTGCCAGGGATCGCAGGCCATTTCGTGGCCACCTTCCGGCGCTGGGCGGCCGACGAACTCGGCGAGAAACTCGGCGCGCTCGCGGGTCAGGCGCGGGTTGACCGCCAGCAGGCGGCGCGCCAGGGCCACTTGATCCGGGTAGATGCGCAGGCGCGGCGGTTCGGCAATTTCATCCAGCCAGCGGCCGATGACGCTCGGCGCATCGTTGCCCGGCGCCGGCTTGAGGCCGAGAAAATCGAGCATGGCCAGGCGCGCGATGCGCTCGGGGCGCACGCCGGCGTAAGTCGCTGCGATGTTGGCGCCCATGCTATGGCCGACCACGTTCGCCGCTTGCTCCGGCGAATAGTGGTTGAGCAGCGCATCGAGATCAGCGTAGTAATCGGGAAACCAGTAGGGCCGGCCCAGCCATTCGCTGTCGCCATAACCGCGCCAATCGGGCGCGATCAGGTGCCAGTCGCGCTGCAGCGAATCGACGACGAACTGGAAGGTGACCGACGCATCCATCCAGCCATGCAGCAGGAAGAGGACGGGCGCACCCGCCTCGCCCCAATGTCGGACGTTGTAACGCAGGCCGCGAATGGCGACCTGCTCGCAGCGACTGGCCCGCATGCGCCTTACAGCTTGCGCGCCAGGAAATCGAGGCTGCGTGACCAGGCCAGCTCGGCCGCCGCTTCGTTGTACACCTCGGGGCGCAGCTTGTTGAAGAAGGCGTGGTCAGCCTCGTAGTGGTAGTTTTCCGGCTGCTGCCCCTGAGCCTGCATGGCGGCTTCGAGCGCGGCCACGGCGGCCGGCGTGCACCAATCGTCGCGCGTCGCGAAGTGGCCCTGGAAAGGCACGCGGATATTGGCCGGGTCAGCGAACTCCTTGGGCGGAATGCCGTAGAAGCACACGGCGGCGTTAATCTCCGGCAGATGCACGGCGCTCGCCACGGTCAGCGCGCCGCCCATGCAGAAGCCCAGCACCGCCACCTTGCCGTTGCCGGCGGCCTGCAGATAGCTCACCGCACCACGAATATCCTGGAAAGTGGCGCCGGGGAAATCCAGCCCGTTCATCATGTGGCTGGCCTCGTCGGCATCCTGCGCCACGCGGCCCTTGTACAGATCCGGCGCCAGCGCGTTGTAGCCGGCCGCGGCAAAGCGCTCGGCCACGCTGCGAATCTGGCTGTTCAGCCCCCACCATTCCTGGATCACCACAACGCTCGGCTTGTCCTTGCCCGCCGCCGCAAAATAGCCCGCGCAATTCGAACCGTCGGGACGCTTGAATTCGATCATCTGACCTTGTGACATCTGCTGGCCTCCTCAGTGTTTGATGGGAAACGAAATACCGTCGCCGACGGCCGCGAAGCCTCGGGGTGGAGGTTCGCTGAAGGCAGAATGATAACGGCAGTCAGCGCCAATGAAAGATTGGTTTTTGGCCAAAATGGGCAGTGCACCGCAGCAGGGCGGGATTTTGGCGGAGAGCTTGGGCATTGGCGTGGAGCGATGCTCCACGAAACCCCTCCCCATCCCTCCCCTTATCATGGGAGGGAGTCGAAGCGTTACCGGATGCGTGCCACTCCAGATGGTTGAGATATGCAAAAGCCCACAACACTGCCGCTGACTAGCCCCTCCCCTGATAAGGGGAGGTTGGGAGGGGTTTGCCAGGGTGAAAATTCCCAGTGCGCAAACCACGCCCGACTCAACGCTTAATTCGCTGCGCCTTCCTCTGCACCTTCCCGCGCAGCGCTCTCCAGGCCAACTGCCCGTCCCAGCGTCACCTTGAACCAGAAGGTGCTGCCCTCGTCCTCGTTGCTGTCCACGCCGATTTCGCCGGCCATGGTTTCGACCAGTTGCTTGCACAGTGCCAGGCCGAGGCCGGTGCCGCCGTGTTTGCGGGTGGAGCTGCCGTCGCCCTGTTCAAACAAGGTAAATAGACGCGAGCGCAGGGATTCGGCGATGCCGCAGCCGGTGTCGCGCACGGCGAAGCGCAGTTGCAGGCCGGCCTCGCTCTCGCCCAGCACTTCGGCTGTCAGCGTGGCGCCGCCGCGTTCGGTGAATTTCAGCGCATTGGTGCCGAGGTGCTTGAGAATCTGCTCCAGCCGACCGCTATCGCCGGCCAACTCGACGCCGAGCAACTCCGGTGCAACCACGGTCTGCAGTTGCAGTCCCTTCTTGGTGGCCAGCGGCTCCAGGTAGCGCGCCACGCCAGTCAGCAGCTTGCCGACCTCCAAGCGCCCAACGTGCAAATCCAGGCGCTTGGCTTCGAGCTGCGACATGTCGATCAGGTCTTCGATCAGGCGAAGCAACTGCTTGGCCGAGCCCATGGCCGTGGTCAGCTGCTCCTGTGCCTTGGGGTCGGAAACGCGGCGCAGGGCGAGGTGCGTCATGCCCATGATGCCGTTCATCGGCGTGCGCAGCTCGTGGCTGATGTTGTCCAGGAAAATCCGCTGCACCCGCTTGGCCGCCTCGGCCGTTTCGACGGCCAGCTTTTCCGAGGCGATACGCTCCTCTTCCTTCTGCTGCAACAAGCGGTGCAGCTCGCCGACAGCCGATTGCAGGGCGCTGATTTCACGAAGTGGCGACGGATTGAATTGCGGCGCCCGGCGTTCGCCGTTCAGCCCCGATAGTTCGCGGCCCAACTGGCGCAGCGGACCGACCAACATGCGGCCGAGCAGCCAGGAAAGCAGCACCAAGGCCATGGCCACCACCGACAACACCATGATCAGCTTGGCCCGCGCCTGATGCATGCTCTGCGCCACCACCGAGACTTCCTCGCCGACGAAATTGGCGCTCTCGACGAAGATGTCGTCCACCAGAAAACCCAGGCGGTTCGACAAGGCCCGCCAGGCCTCCTTGTCGGCCGGACCAACGGCGCTGCGCCCTTCGGCCCGCTTGACCACATCGATCAGGAAAGTCTGGCACTGCTCGCTCAACTCCGCCGCCTGCTTGTGCTCGCGCACGCTCGGGTGACTGACAATGAGATTGAGCAGGCTCAAGGATTGCGCCCGCGCCTGCGGCGACTCGGCGGCGACCACCCGCTCGCCCTCCTGGCGAATCTGCTCGATGTTCCGCGCCAGCCGCTGGTAGCGGATCATCTTCGGCATGGTTTCGTTCTGCATCTCGCTGGCGGTATCGCTCACCCGCTGCTGATCGATCGCCAGCAGGCCGAGCCCGATCAGGAAGAGCGTACCGAACACCAGCATCAACACGCCGAAGGCGCGGCTGGTGGTCAAACCCCGCGCCGCCTTCTGCTCAGGTTCGGTCGTAGCGTGCATCACTCAACCCGGAAAGGCAGAAATTCAGAATTGATCCGGTCATACCGACCGTCGCGCTTGATCTGCTCGATAGCCGCATCCAGCGCCTGCTTCAGCTCCGGCCGACGCGGCGCCACCGGAAAGCTGGCGTCGCCACCCAGCGTTGGATCGTCCATCACCTGCATGAGCAAACCCATTTTCTGGAAAGACGCCGGCATCATCATGCCCAGCGCCGTCGGCATCGGCACCAGCGCCGCATCGGCCAGGCCGGATTCCAGCGCCGGCGTCACCAACTGGTTGCTCAATACCGAAATCGTCTTCCAGCCCTGCTTCTCGGCATAGCGCTCCTGCGCTGACGAACGCACTACCGCGACCAAAGCCTTGGCATTGCCCGGCACGATGCCCGGCTTGGCAAACCACACCGAACGCGAGCGGAAGATCGGCCGGCTCAACAACACCCGCGCCCGGCGCTCCGGCGTATCGAGTAGCGCCGCCGCCGACAGGTCGCATTCACCGCTTTCAAGCACGCTCAAAATGCGATCCAGCGACACCACGCGGTACTGGCAATTGACCTTCATTTCCTCGCACAAGGTTCGCATGATCGCCATGCTGAAACCCGTGATCTCGCCCGCACTGTTGCGGTAAGACATGGGCGGCGAGCTATCGAGCACCGCCACATTAACCGTCGCCCCCTCGCGCCCGCTCGCCTGCAAGGCGAGGCAGAGGCAACAAAAAGCCAGAACCTGGCGGAGTTTCAGCAGCATTGGGGTGCGTCGCAGAAATTATTGTGTCAGCAAGTATAAAAGTATTGGCACTGAAGAAACACTGACAATCGTCAAACATGGCAGAAGTACGACGACATTTTTGGTTGGGCTGCCAACAGCAATATGGCGCCCTGTCGGGCTGGTGGAATATTGGTTTTTGGCCAAAATGAACAGTGCACCGCAGCAAGGTGACCGAGCCCCGTGAACCGCGGCATATCGTTTCCGGGCTACCTGCCAGCGCGCCATCGCAATGGCTTCACGGCCAGTTCTTTGGGTCAAGTCGGCGCTAGCCGGGTACTATCCGCCTTTGCCCATGAAAAGCCGTCACCAATGCAGATAGAGATCAACGAAAAGCCCCTTTACGCAGTCGTGGCGGCGGTACAGCTCCCGACGGTGAGCGATGTCGAGTTCGAGGCCTCGCTGGCCGAACTGCGCGAGCTGGCAAAAACCTTGGGCTACGTGGTCGTGCATACCTTTATCCAGAAGCGGACCGCCTTCGACACGACGGGCTACCTGGGCATCGGCAAACGTCAGGAAATCCGCCGATTCATCGATTACGAAACCGAATTCGAGGATGTGGACAGCCTCACCCCGGTGGTCGCCAACTCCGGGGCCTACGATATCGCGGCCATCTTCGTCGACCATGAAATCTCGCCCTCGCAGGCGCGCAACCTGGAGATCGATGCCGGTTGCGAGGTCATGGACCGCACCATGGTCATCCTGGAGATCTTCCACCGCAATGCCCGCTCCCGCGCAGCCAAGGCACAGGTTGAAATTGCCCGCCTCGGCTACATGGCGCCGCGCTTGCGCGAGGCGGCCAAGCTGGCCGGGCCGCAGGGGCGGCAGCGCAGCGGCGTGGGCGGACGCGGGGCCGGCGAATCGGCCACCGAAATGGACCGCCGCAAGATCCGCGATCGCATCGCCGAGCTGCAACTCGAAATCGTCGCCCTGGAAGCCGAGCGCAAGACGCAGCGCGCCCGGCGCCAGGAACGTCAGGGACTGAACAGCGTGGCGCTGGTCGGCTACACCAATGCCGGCAAATCAACCCTGATGCGGGCGCTGACCGGGAGCGAAGTGCTGGTCGCCAACAAGCTATTTGCCACCCTCGACACCACCGTGCGCACGCTTTATCCGGAGAGCGTGCCGCGCGTGCTGGTCAGCGATACGGTCGGCTTCATCAAGAACCTGCCGCACGGCCTCGTCGCCTCGTTCAAATCGACCCTGGACGAAGCGCTGGATGCCGCGCTGCTGCTCCATGTGATCGATGCCAGCGATCCTGGCTTCGAGCGCCAACTGGAAGTCACCGACAAGGTGCTGGCCGAAATCGGCGCCGACGCCGTGCCGCGCATTCGCGTCTTCAACAAGATCGATCACGTTGGCGACGCCACGGCCCAGGCCGAACGCGAAGCGGCCCTACGGGCGCAGTACCCGGACTGTGTCGTGATGAGCGCCCGGCGCCCGGAGGATGTGGCTGCGCTGCGCCTGAAGATCATTGCCTTCTTCCAGCAAGGCGTGGTCGAAACCGAACTCTTCCTGCCCTGGTCGGCCCAGCAACTGCGCAAGGATATCTACGCCAATTGCGTCGTGGTCTCCGAACGCTCTGAAGAAGAAGGCGCCTATTTCCAGCTACGCGGCGAACCCGCGACGCTGGACCGGCTGCGCGAGCAGTTCGCCCAACTCGGATCACCCGACTGAGCGGACTAGGTTCATTCTCGGATCGCTCGATAGAGTTACCGGAAATCCGCCGGGGCTGCCCCATTTCCAACCGGATCAACGGAGACGAAGCACGTTTATTTTTGGTTTTTGCCCGAAATGGGCGGTGCACCGCAGCAGGTGGGGGCTCGATATACGGCGCTCCGCGGCTCAAAAACAGAATTCTCTCCGATCCCTTTAGCTCGTGTGACTTCGTCGAAGAAATGGTGGCCTACCCCGTAAAGTTGTTTAGCCATTCCGGCCTGTTTTAACGGAACTGAAATATTTTCCTCCCATAATCATGCGCACAGAAAAAGGGAGACAAAAATGATCGAACAACTTCGAGTGAAAGCCATACATCTGTGCGCTGCGCACGGAATTACTGTGAAACCTTATGCGGGCGGCTGGTGGCTGATCGGACAGAACATCAATCGCGTCGTCGGCGAACTGGCCGGTCTGTGCGCATCGGATATCAAACCGTTGCCCGTGGTAGCCCGGTGAATTTAGCGAACGATACCCAAGAGAGATTTATCGCAATCAGTGCCGAGTACCTTGGATTGAATGTGCAGAGCACGCGCTAAATCCAATTGCGCAAACAAGAAAGCCAGGGCAAGCCCTGGCTTTTTCTATTGTGCAACGCATTAATTTGTTTCACAAACAATTGAAAATCGCTTGCTACAGGCCTAGGATGATTTTGTCGCAATGCAGCATTTAGCTAGGAAAGACAAGTTCTATGCCTCACGCACACTCGAAGGCTGAAGCCGTTCATCAGGCACTGGATGAGTTCAAGGCAGCCCACCAGCACGCCCCCGACACCCATGAGAAAGCTCGACTGATCTCAGAAGCCGTAGCTCAGTGGGAACACGAAGAAGTCGAGATACTGCACGCAGCACACTCCAACCCATAAACAGAGAACAGCAACTAAGGCCGGGCGAAATGCTCGGCTTTTTTATTTACGCAATACAAAAGCGCCAATGGTTTTACGGTGGGGCAGCCCAGAACCCGCTTATATGGATGCCCAATGCGCTCCCCTCCTGTCATTTTGACTTTGGTTTTTCCCCTTTTTCATCAGTGCACCGCAGCGCTCCCTCCTAATAAGAAAGGCCCGACACACCGCGCCGGGCCTTTCTTAATCCCCTCCCTGCGATCCCTCGCAGCTCGGGGCCATTACCGCATCAAACCAGATCAAACCGATCCGCGTTCATCACCTTGGTCCAGGCGGCGATGAAGTCTTTGACGAACTTCTCCTGGTTGTCGTCCTGGGCGTAGACCTCGGCGTAGGCGCGCAGCACGGAGTTGGAGCCGAAGACCAGGTCGGCGCGGGTGGCGGTCCATTTGGTGGCACCGCTCTTGCGCTCGACGATGGCGTAGCTGTTGCGGCCGGTCGGCTTCCAGGTGAAGGCCATGTCGGTCAGATTGACGAAGAAGTCGTTGCTCAGGGTGCCAACGCGGTCGGTGAAAACGCCGTGTTGGCTGCCGCCGTGGTTGGCACCGAGGACGCGCAGGCCGCCGACCAAGACCGTCATTTCGCTGGCAGTCAGGCGCATGAGCTGGGCGCGGTCGAGCATCATTTCTTCCGGCGTCACCACGTAGTGCGTCTTCTGCCAATTGCGGAAGCCGTCGGCCAGCGGTTCGAGCACGGCGAAGGATTCGACGTCGGTCATGGCTTGCGTGGCATCGCCGCGACCCGGCGCGAAAGGCACTTCGACGGCGAAGCCGGCAGCCTTGGCGGCTTGTTCGACCCCGACATTACCGGCGAGCACGATGACGTCGGCGACGCTGGCGCCGGTTTCGGCGGCGATCTTTTCATAGACGGCGAGCGCCTTGGCCAAGCGGGCCGGTTCGTTGCCTTCCCAGTCCTTCTGCGGGGCGAGGCGGATGCGGGCACCGTTGGCACCGCCGCGCTTGTCCGAGCCGCGATAGGTACGGGCGCTATCCCAGGCAGTGGCGACCATTTCACCGATGCTCAGGCCGGCGGCGGCGATCTTCGCTTTCACGGCGGCCACGTCGTAATCCTTGCGGCCGGCGGGGATCGGGTCTTGCCAGATGAGGTCTTCAGCCGGCACGTCCGGACCGAAGTAGCGGGCTTTCGGGCCCATGTCGCGGTGGGTCAGCTTGAACCAGGCGCGGGCGAAGACCTGCTCGAAGTAAGCCTGGTCGTCGCGGAAGCGCTCGGCGATCTTGCGGTAGGCCGGGTCGAACTTGAGCGCCATATCGGCGTCGGTCATCATCGGCTTGCAACGGATGCTGGGGTCTTCGACATCGACCGGCATGTCTTCTTCGGCGATGTTGATCGGCTCCCACTGGTGCGCGCCGGCCGGCGACTTCTGCAACCACCAGTCGTACTTGAAGAGCAGCTTGAAGTAGCCGTTGTCCCATTGCGTCGGGTTCGTGGTCCAGGCACCTTCGATGCCACTGGTCACGGTGTCGCGGCCGATGCCGCGGCCGTTGTGATTGATCCAGCCCATGCCCTGCTCTTCGATGTCGGCACCTTCCGGCGCCGGGCCGAGATTGGCCGCGCTGCCATTGCCGTGTGCCTTGCCGACGGTGTGGCCACCGGCCGTGAGGGCAACGGTTTCTTCGTCGTTCATGGCCATGCGGGCGAAAGTGACGCGCATGTCCTGCGCGGTCTTGAGCGGGTCGGGCTGGCCATCAACGCCTTCCGGATTGACGTAGATCAGGCCCATCATCACGGCGGCGAGCGGGTTTTCCAGATCACGTTCGCCGGAGTAGCGGCTGCCTTCGCTGCCGGTCGGCGCTAGCCATTGTTTCTCGGAACCCCAGTAGATGTCCTTTTCCGGATGCCAGATGTCTTCGCGGCCGAAAGCGAAGCCGAAGGTCTTCAAGCCCATCGATTCGTAGGCCATGTTGCCGGCGAGGATCATCAAGTCGGCCCAACTGATCTTGTTGCCGTATTTTTTCTTGATCGGCCACAACAGGCGGCGGGCTTTGTCGAGGTTGCCGTTATCGGGCCAGGAGTTGAGCGGCGCGAAACGCTGGTTGCCGGTGCCGCCACCGCCCCGGCCGTCGGCAATGCGGTAGGTACCGGCCGAGTGCCAGGCCATGCGGATCATCAGGCCGCCGTAGTGGCCCCAGTCGGCCGGCCACCATTCCTGGCTGTCGGTCATCAGGGCTTTGAGGTCTTGCTTGAGGGCTTCGACGTCGAGCTTCTTCAACTCTTCGCGGTAGTTGAAGCCGGCGCCCATCGGGTTGGTCTTGCTGTCGTGCTGGTGCAGGATGTCCAGGTTCAGCGCATTCGGCCACCAGGCCATCGGCGACTGGTTGGACGACGTGGCGCCGCCATGCATGACCGGGCATTGGCCGGCGTTGTTCGGGGTGTTTCCTTGGTTTGCCATTTGCTCTCTCCTCGATAAATACATTCAATTGAAGATGCGTTCATCTTAGGTAACACCAATATACAAACCAAATTGGCATGTGCAATTTGGTCAATAGGCAAGGCCAATGGCAGCGGGCGGATTCCGGTTTTTGGCCAAAATGGCCGGTGCACCGCAGCAGCGCCCGATTTGGCCTGCAAGCCGCGTGGCGGGTGCTAGGTTGGAAAGCTGAAGTTGAAGCTCGTTCCCTGCCCGGCCGTACTTTCCACGGATATCTTCCAGCGCAGGCGTTCGCAGATGCGGGCGACGATGGAGAGGCCCAGGCCATGCCCGGCGCTCTCTTCGCCCTTGGCATGGCGGCGGAACATTTCCATGAAGCGCTCTTCCGGGATGCCGATACCGGTATCGCGTACCTTGAGTTCGCGCTCACTCAGCACGATGGTGATTTTGCCTTCGCGGGTGTAGGCGCAGGCATTGCGAATGACGTTGCTGATCAGCACATAGATCAGGGCACGCTCGACCGGCAGGCTTACGCTCACAGGCATGTCGGCTTCGAGCAGCACCGGTTTGCCTTCGAGCGCCGGCTGGCAATCGGCCATCACTTCGTGGATGACTTCATCGACGTTGCAGATGGGGTCGGCATCCAGCCGCTCTTCCTTGGCCAGCAGCAGCATGGCCTCGAGGACTTGCGACATGCGCAGGGCGTTGCGATGAATGGTCGCAATACGGCGCCTGACGGCCGGGGCCAGATCGGGGAGTTCGCTGAGCACTTCGGCCGCACCGGAAATGACGGCGACCGGCGTGCGCAATTCGTGGCTGACATCGGAGGCGAAGTAGCCTTCACGCCGGACGAATTCGTAGAGCCGTGCAGAGAACTTGTCCATGGCTTGAACCAGATCGCCGATTTCGTCGGCCGGATAGCCGGCGTCGGCAAAGCCGGCGGGCTCGGCGGGCAGATCGAGCCGCTCTGCCTGGGTGGAAACTTCATGCAGCAGCCGAACGATGGGTTGAACCACCCGACGCGACAGCTGGTAGCCGATCAGGAAAGAAATGAAGGTCATGGCCGCGGTGGCCACCAGCAGCAGGAAAGCGATGTTTTCGAGGTTGCTCTTGATGTAGGACCGGTCGTAGAGCAAGGCGAAGGGCCGCCCACCGACTTGAGCGTAGAGAACGCTGAAGTCGCCGTCTTCCACGCTTCTGATTTCGATGACTTCGCCTTCGACGGGAATCTCCGGCGTTTTTTTCAGGCGGGGATCGGGCAGGAAAACGCCTTCCAGCAATTTGGATTCGGCCGGAATCGCCTGCCGGTTGAGGGCATAACGGTTGCGAAAACTTTCCAGCTCTACGTGCAGCGTGCGGGCGATTGCCCTTTCTTCGATCTGTGCCAGCAGCGCAAAGGTGATCAGGCTGAGCGATGCGCTGACGATGAAACCGAGCAGCAGGAATGGCTGGACGAGCTTCTGCCGGAGACTGTCATAAGGGCGCATCGGTCGCCGCGATGCGGTAGCCGAAGCCCCGTACCGTATGGATCAGCTGCTGTGAGAAGGGTTTATCCACCGCCGCACGCAAGGCGTGCATGTGGACGACCATGGAATGCTTGTCGCCCGGCTCGTCGCCCCAGATTTCTCGGGCGATGGCCTGCTGCGTCACGACATTGGGCGAATGCTTGATCAGCAAGGACAGTATGCGCAACTGGACAGGCGGCATGGCGATCAGCTTGCCGGCGCGTTCGACCTTCATGGTGCCGGCGTCGAAGCGCAGATCGCCCACCGCCATGACCGGGCTTTCGCCGTCGCTGTTGGTGCGCCGGATCAGGGCCCGGGCACGCGCTTCAAGCTCCTTGAGGGCAACCGGCTTGACGATGTAGTCGTCCGCACCGAAGTCAAAAGCCGAAACTTTGACATCGACATCGTCCTTGGCGGTGAGCATGATCACCGGGGTGCGCTTGAGCAGTTCGTGGCGCAGGCGGTGGCATATGGCGATGCCGTCGATGCCCGGCAGCATCAGGTCAAGCACGACCAGGTCGTAATGATTGACCTTGAGCTGGTTGATGGCGGCGAAACCATCGGGGGCGTAGTCGGTCACGTAGCCCCGCAATTCAAGATAATCGATCAGGTTTCTGGCCAGATCGCGATCGTCTTCGACAATCAGAATGCTATGTGCCACGCCCTCGTCGTCCCCGGTTTATTGCAGCCTGGCCTGATTGGCCACGGTCTGTCTTCAATGAATTCGAACGCTTATTTTAATCAGCGAACACTGGGGATGGGTATGCGCATCGATATGCAATGCCGGTATTTGTCTCAGGCCCGCTTGCGGAACATGAAGGGGTGAGCATGACGGCTAAGGCCGAAATCGAGCATGAACTTGATCCACAAGGTGGAGCCGGCAATCGCCGTCCACGTATCGTATTGGAACGCACCGGTCAGCACGCCGATGATGACAAAGACAATCACCCCGCCGCAGATCATGTTGATTGCTGCCGCGTAGGGCGCGAATTTTGCCGGATTGTCCGGCGCCTTGCCGCGCTTGAGCGCGACTTCGGAAAAATCACGGCGCACGACGATACGCCAGGCACGTCGAATCCAGAAAAATGCGACCGGAAACAGCGCGAGGAAGAGTATCCAGGTCAGCGCGACGCCCACATCGAAAACCATGTCCAGACCTTTCAAATCAGATGAGTGGTTGGTGAATTCGTGAGTCCCCTCCAAGCCTCCTTTGCAAGGAGGGGGCCCTGGGCGACGGATCGTTCCGCCGCCCTTTTCCCGTCAGGGCTTAGTGAGCACCATCCACCGCCTTGGCGCCACGCGGGATGCGGACGCTTTCGACCAGATGCTGGATATGCTCGGGCGGCTCCTTGGTCATCTTGTCGACCACGAAGGCGACGATGAAGTTCACCAAGGCACCCACCGCACCGAAAGCTTCCGGCGTGATGCCGAAGAAGCTGTTCGGACCGCCAATGGCGCCGACGAACTCGGTACCCTTGATGAAGAAGATACCCTTGTGCGCAAACACGTAGATCAGGGTAACGGCCAGGCCAGCCAGCATGCCGGCAATGGCGCCTTCCTTGTTCATCTTCTTCGAGAAGATACCCATCATGATGGCCGGGAAGAGCGAGGATGCAGCAATACCGAAGGCCAGGGCCACCGTGCCGGCCGCAAAGCCCGGCGGGTTGAGACCGAGGTAGCCGGCGATCACAATGGCCACGGCCATCGAGATCTTGCCTGCCATCAGTTCGCCGCTATCGCTGATATCCGGCTTGATGACGCCCTTGATCAGGTCATGCGACACCGCAGCGGAGATCGCCATCAGCAGACCGGCAGCAGTCGACAGTGCGGCGGCCAGACCACCGGCAGCAACCAGCGCGATGACCCAGTTCGGCAGCAGCGCGATTTCCGGGTTGGCGAGCACGATGATGTCGGCATTGACCGTCAGCTCGTTGCCCTTCCAGCCAGCGGCATCGGCCTTGGCCTTGACCTCGGCACTCTTGGTCTTGTCGTTGTAGTACTGGATGCGACCGTCGCCATTCTTGTCTTCGAACTTGAGCAGGCCGGTCTTTTCCCAACGCTTCATCCAGTCCGGACGCTCCTCGGCCTTCAAGCTGGCTTCCGGCGCGTAGATGTCGCCACCCTTCATGGCCGCCACGTTGGTCGTACCGATCAGGTTCATCTTGGCCATGGCAGCGACAGCCGGAGCGGTCGTGTAGAGAATGGCGATGAAGACCAGGGCCCAGCCGGCGGAGTAACGTGCATCCTCAACCTTCGGCACAGTGAAGAAGCGCATGATGACGTGCGGCAGACCAGCCGTACCGATCATCAGCGACAGGGTGTACACGAACATGTTGAGCGTGCTGCCTGCGGTGGTGGTCGTGTACTTGCCAAAGCCGAGGTCAGTAACAACCTGGTCGAGCTTGGTCAGCAACGGAACGTTGGTGCCGACCATATCGGCGCCCAGACCCAGTTGCGGCAGCGGGTTGCCGGTCAGTTGCAGCGAAATGAAGATGGCCGGAATGGTGTAGGCCAAAATCAAAACGATGTACTGGGCCACCTGGGTGTAGGTGATGCCCTTCATACCACCGAACACGGCGTAGGCGAAAACGATGCCCATACCGATGTAGATGCCCATTTCGCTGGAAACACCCAGGAAGCGGGAGAAGGCCACACCGACGCCGGTCATCTGACCGATGATGTAGGTGATGGAGGCAGTCAGCAGGCAGACCACGGCCACGGTCGAGGCGGTCTTCGAGTAGAAGCGGTCGCCGATGAACTGTGGCACGGTGAATTTGCCGAACTTGCGCAGGTACGGGGCCAACAGACAGGCCAGCAGGACGTAGCCGCCCGTCCAGCCCATCAGGAACAGGCCGCCGCCGTAGCCCATGTTGGAAATGAGGCCAGCCATCGAGATGAAGGAAGCCGCCGACATCCAGTCGGCCGCCGTCGCCATCCCGTTGGTGACCGGGTGAACGCCGCCGCCGGCGACGTAGAACTCGCTGGTGCTACCCGCACGAGCCCAGATAGCGATCCCGATGTACAGCGCGAACGACGCGCCGACCACCAGGTAGGTCATGGTTTGCAGATCCATATTGACTCCCTGTTACTCGTGCACGTCGAACTTGCGGTCGATCTTGTTCATGGCCTTGGCGTAATAGAAGATCAAGGCGATGAAAACGTAGATCGACCCCTGATGGGCAAACCAGAAGCCCAGCGGGTAGCCCCCGAGTTTGATGTTGTTCAGTGCGTCGGCAAACAGAATGCCGGCACCGAACGAGACTGCGAACCAAATGATGAGCACTTTGGCCAGCAACCCCAGCACAGCTGACCAATAGGCCTTACCTGTGTCGTCCATGGATTGTCTCCTCCAGATTATGGGAATGAGCGGCAAATCAGACACATAGATGCCACCCTGGGCCTAGTCTTTTTTTGCAAGCTTACGGCTGGCTGACATGAATCTGCCCAATTTCAGGGAATTTTCCGGACTTGATCGTTTACTGATCTTGCATTTACCAAACGCAAACAATCGACCCCAAACGATCGTTCGATAGCACTGTGTATTCGCTGAAATTCCAAGGCCTGGAGTCGCCTTGAAAAGCGGTCAAATATTCTTTTCGAGTTGATCAAAACTTGATTTTTCCCTGACCTAATCCAGATGCATGACTTGTTAATCTGGGGTCGCTCCGCATCAAATATGCTCGTTGATGGGGTTGCTGCACGGTTTTACATGAACCAATTGATGCCCGCTTCGGCGGGCTTTTTTTCGCGCGTCGGCTTATGGCGAGCAAAAGCTTCGTTCTGGCCATTCGCTCGCCCCCAGTATGGCTTAGCCAGGCAAAGCGCACGCTGAAGAACCTGCCTCTAGAAAAAAGGCGCTTCGTTCCTTTCGGAACAAAACGCCTGATCTCATGCGGCACGGCTATCGCGGTCTCAACTAGGCATTCCTGGAGCAGCCCATTTTTGCCCGTTTTGGCCGGTACACCGCAGCAGTCAGCTCATGAGCTGGTGTTGCAGCAGATAGGTGCCCGCCCCGGCCAGATAGCCGATCAGGGCGAGGCCACTGATCTTCTTCACGTACCAGAAGAAGTGGATCTTCTCCAGGCCCATGGCGGCCACGCCGGCAGCCGAACCGATGATCAGGATGGAGCCGCCGGTACCGGCGCAGTAGGCGAGGAACTGCCACAGGAAGTGGTCGGCCGGGAAGTCGTTGAGGCTGTACATGCCCATCGAGGCAGCGACCAGCGGTACGTTGTCGACGATGGCACTGACCACGCCGATGATCAGCACGATGACGTCGATGCGCCCGACCGTGGCGTTCAGCCAGCCGGCCAGCGACGACAGGATGTGCGTGTGTTCCAGCGTAGCAACGGCGAGCAGGATGCCGACGAAGAAGACGAGCGAACTCATGTCGATACGCGATAAAGCATGCACCAGCGTCAGGTGGTGCTTGAATTCATCTTCCTTCTTGCGATGGACGAGGTCGCCGACCAGCCACAGCAGGCCGAGACCGAACAGGATGCCCATGAAGGGCGGCAGGTGCGTCACCGTCTTGAAGGCCGGCACGGCAACGAGGATGCCGAGGCCGAAAAAGAACATCAGGTTGCGCTCGAATTCGGTGGTCTTGATGCCATGCTCGCTGGCGCCGCCGGCCGGCGACTCGACCGATTTGCCGCGCAGCACGAAGGCGGTGATGGCGAGCGGAATGACCATGCTGACCAATGCCGGCAGCAGCACCGACTCGATGATATTGAGCGCCGTGATCTGACCGCCGATCCACAACATGGTGGTCGTCACGTCGCCGATCGGCGACCAGGCGCCGCCCGAGTTGGCGGCGATGACGATGATGCCGGCGAAGAACAGGCGATCCTCATGCTTGGCCAGCAGCTTGCGCATCAGCGAGATCATGACAATGGTGGTGGTCAGGTTGTCGAGTACCGCACTGAGGAAGAAGGTCACGAAGCCGACCAGCCACATCAGCGACGACAGCTTGGTGGTACGGATGCGCTGGGTGATGACCTCGAAGCCGTTGTGCGCATCGACCACCTCGACGATGGCCATGGCGCCCATCAGGAAGAAGACGATCTGCGCCGTGCCCATCAACGATTCGCCCAACTGCTCGCTGACCAGATGATGATCGCCGGTAGACAGCGCATAGATGGTCCACAACAGCCCGGCACCGACCAGGGCGGAAGCGGATTTGTTGATCTTGAGCGGGTGTTCCAGCGCGATGGCAGCGTAGGCAACGACGAAGACGGCGACGAGAGTGGCGAGCATGGGCGTACAGGTGGGGTGAGCGGAAAAATGGCAGGTACATTAGCCTAGGATGAATGTAAAATAAATTCGATTTATTTCAGAAAATACATCGAATTTTTCGACGCTTATGAACCACAAGCATCTTTACTACTTCTGGAAAGTGGCGCGAGCCGGCAGCGTGGCAAGGGCGGCCGAGTCGATCAACGTCACGCCGCAAACCCTGAGCGGCCAGATCGGCCTGCTCGAAGACAGCCTGGGCACGCAGCTCTTCGCCAAACAGGGCCGATCGCTGGTGCTGACCGAGGCCGGCAAGCTGGCGCTCGACTACGCTGACGAGATGTTCGCCTTGAGTGCTGAGCTGGAAAGTGTCATCAAGCACCACCCGCAAGGCCGGCCGACCGAATTCCGCGTTGGCGTCTCGGATGCCGTGCCCAAATCGCTGGCCTATCGCCTGCTCCAGCCGGCCATCGAAGGCGAACAGCCGACGCGCATCGTCTGCCGCGAATGGCAGCTCGACCGCCTGCTCGGCCAGCTGGCCGTGCACCAGCTCGACCTGGTCATTTCCGACGGCCCGCTGCCGCCCTCCTACAGCGTGCGCGCCTACAACCACCAATTGCTGGAATCGGGGCTCAGTTTTCTCGCCGCCCCGGGTTTGATCGGTGGCGCAACGCTGCCTTTCCCGGCCTGCCTGGGCGCCCTGCCCGTACTGCTACCGGGCGAGGATTCGGCCATCCGCAGCGCGCTGGAGCCCTGGCTGGAACGCAAGCGCATCCGCCCGCGCATCGTTGGCGAATTCGACGACACCGCCCTGATGGCCGCCTTCGGCCGCGCCGGCAAGGGGGTATTTCCGGTGCCCAGCGTCGTCGAGGAGGAATTTGTCGCCGATGGCCAGCTTGCCGTCGTCGGTCGCACGACGGAGGTCACCGCCAACTACTACGCCATCTCGGTCGAGCGCCGCGTCACCCACCCCTGCGTCTTGGCCATCACCCAATCGGCCCAGCGCATGGGCGGGCTCGGCGTGGCTTAACAGCAGGTCAGCCGGCCGCGCCTCAAAGTCAGGCGATAGACCGCCTTCCAGCGGCGCGCGAGGTGATAGCGCAAACCGCGGCGCACCTTGCGCAGGCGCTCGCGCCAAGCCTCTAGCGCGGCCCGGCTGCGGCGATAGAGCGGATGTGCGTGCAAGGCGGCGAACACGCGGTTGCGGAAGGCCGTCACTGCAGCGTAGGCACGGGCGAACCAGGCGATCTGCAATAGCTGCGGCTTGGTCAGCGTGAAGATGCGCGCCACCAGCGCGGTGCCGACGACCTTGGCGGCGAGGAAGGTGGCCAGCCCGAAAACCGGCGCACCGTGGGCAATGAAATAGAGTCCGGCCACCTTGAAGGGCAACAGCACTGCGCCGGGAATGATGAAGCAGCCCAGCGCCAGGTAGCGCGGCGCACGGGCGATCCAGCCTTCGAGCCGACGCAGCCCGGGCAATTGCCCGAGGCGCGCCATCAGCCGTTCGAGCGGCGCCCACATCCATTCCCAGAACCACAACAAAAAGGCCGCGAACAAGATGAAAGGCGGCGTCAGCAGGCGTTTGAGGCGGCGGGTCATGGCTGTTTGGCGGGCGAATGGATTCCCCGCAGTCTAGCCGGCTCGCCAGCACCTGTGCTTGACGGCCGGTAACCCTGCGTAACGGCAGTTCGGTTTTTGCCCATTTCGGGCCGTGCACCGCAGCAGTGTGCGATTGGCTGAGCGAGGCCGTCGCTTTTCCGGCTCTGCCGACAAAGCCTCTGGATCGCTGATAGGCCTTGCGGGCGAAAGGCCGGAGTGCGTGAAGGTTTTGGACTGAGTCTGCCCGGACTCAGGCAGCGGCACAGGCCGGACAGATGGCCGTGATTTCGACTTCCGGGCTGTCCAGCTGATGACCGGCCTGGCCGATGCTGTTCATCAGCGCCTGCATCAAACTGTGATCGTGCAGTTCGCTGACCTTGCCGCAACGCGGGCAGACCAGAAAGAGGCTGGGCAGGCAGTGCGAATCATGGCGACAGGCGACGAACTGGTTGATGCGCCCGATCTTGTGCACCAACCCCTGCTCGATCAGGAAATCAAGCGCCCGGTAGACGGTCGGCGGCGTGGCATTGCTGCGCGCTTCCTTGACCTTGGCCAGCAGGTCGTAGGCTTTGAGCCCATTCGGGCTGGCGTAGAGCAGCGCCAGCACATCGCGCCGAATCGGCGTCAGTGCCGCCCCGCGTTCCTTGCAGCGGGTAGCGACGTTGTCGAGAAATGACTCGCAGTGGTCGGCAGCTTCGGTCGGTAGTTCGGTCATGAACGCGATTTTAGGGCGGCGGGCTTGGATTACACAAATGCAATGTTATAACATTGCGTCTTTGTAACGAACTTTGTCCGTCGCAGTTATTGCAGCGACCTGAACGAACCTCCGCCTTTGCCCAGACCATGACCCCTTCCCTTTCGGCGGACCGCCGCATCCCCGTCACCCTGCTCACCGGCTTTCTCGGCGCCGGCAAGACGACCTTGCTCAACCACCTGCTGACCCAGCCGGAGATGGAGCGCACTGCCGTGCTGATCAACGAGTTCGGCAGCGTGGCTGTGGACCATCATCTGGTCACCAAGATCGACGAAGACCTGGTCATGCTCGAATCCGGCTGCATCTGCTGCACGGTGCGCAGCGACCTGGAGAAGAGCCTGAAGGAACTGTTCATGCGCAGCCTGCGCCGCGAATTGCCGCCGATCAACCGCGTGATCATCGAAACCACCGGCCTGGCCGACCCGGCACCGGTGATCTACACGCTGATGGAGGATTTCTTCATCGCCGAGCGTTACCGCACCGACGGCGTGGTCACGGTGGTCGACAGCACCCACATCCTGACCCAGCTGGCCAACCATCCCGAGCCGGTCAAGCAGGTGGCGATGGCCGATCGCCTGTTGTTGAGCAAATGCGACCTGGCGGACAAGGCGCACCTGGCCGAAGTCAGCCGCACGCTGAGCCGCCTCAACCCGGCAGCCGCCCAGATTTACGTGCATCGTGGCGAGGTTGCCGTGGCTTCGCTGACCCATTGCGGTCTCTATGACCCGGGCAGCAAGACTCCCGATGTCGCCGGCTGGCTGGCCGAGGAAAAGGTGCGCGAGGAACGCCGCAAGGCGCACGGGCATCATCACCATCACCACGATGTCGACCGCCACGACGCGCACGTTTACAGCTTTGCCCTGACTTTCGACGAACCGCTGCAATGGGCCTTCTTCGCCGACGCCGTGGCAACGTTGCTGGAAACGATGGGCGACCGCATCCTGCGCATCAAGGGCCTGCTCAATGTCGTCGGCGACCACAAGCCGCGCATCGTGCAATGCGTCCAACACGTCATGTACCCCTACAGCCGAATCGACGACTGGCCGGCCGAAGCACCATACAACGACCGCAAGAGCCGCCTCGTCTTCATCGTCCGCGACATTCCGCAAGCCATGATCGAGCAGGCCTTCGCCATGTTCTGCGGCGTGCGCGATGTCGGCGAAGCCAAGACCACCGGCTGATCCACGACCCTTTACAACCACCCAATAAGTACAAGTCTCTAACGAGGAAAGCAATGCACGCATCCCAACTGAAATATCCCGCCCTGCAACTTGCTCTGCTGACCGCCTTCGCTTTGCCGGCCCAGGCACAGGAAGCGCAACTGGGCGAAGTCCAGGTCGTCGGCCGCAGCGAGGGCCAGAGCTATTACAGCGATGAGGCCGGTGTTGCCCGCGCCGAAACGCCCTTGCGCGAAGTACCGCAGGCGGTGCGCGTGGTTCCGCGCCAGGCCATCGACGACATCGGCGCCGTGCGCCTCGAAGAAGCCTACGATTACGTCAGCGGCGTCAATCGCCAGAACAGTTTCGGCGGTTTGTGGGACAACTTCTCGATTCGCGGCTTCGCCGGCAATCCGGATACCGGCGCCAACTTCCTGCGCAACGGGTTTGCCGGCAATCGCGGCTACAACGCACCGCGCGACATGGCCAACGTCGAACGCCTGGAAGTGATCAAGGGGCCGGCCTCGGCGCTCTACGGCGGCAGCGAGCCGGGCGGCATCCTCAACATCGTGACCAAGAAACCGCAGTTCAAGACCGGCCATGCCGTCGAGGTCTATGCCGGCAGCTACGACACCTACCGAACAACCATCGATTCCACCGGACCGATCAGCGATACCCTGGCCTACCGCCTGAATATGGCTTACGAAGACAAGGGCAGTTTCCGCGACCATGTCGACAGTCAGCGCTACCTGATCGCGCCGTCCTTCACCTGGCTGCTCTCACCCAGCACCGTGGTCAATTACGACTTCGAGGCGATCCGCCAGAAAGCGCCGATGGACCGTGGCGTCGTCGCCATCAACGGCCAGGTCGGCAGTGTTTCGCGCGACCGTTTCCTGGGCGAACCGAACGATGGCGACATCACGATCGACAACAAGACCCACAACCTGACCGTCGAGCACGAGTTTTCCAGCGACTGGAAGGCCAAGGCAGGCCTGGCCTACCGGACGACCAGCCTGGAGGGCTATTCGACCGAGGCCAGTCCGCGCACGGCGGGCAGCGTTCGCTGGACCACGGCCGGCGCCCCGGTGATCGAACGCGAGCGGCGTTACCGCGACTACAGCTCGAACGACCTCGCCTTCCAGGGCGAAGTGCATGGCAAGTTCGCCACCGGCTGGCTGAAGCACGAGGTGCTGGCGGGTATCGACAGCTATCGCTTCGAACTCGATCAGGTGATGAAGCGCGGCCGTTCGACGACAACCTACGGCCTGAACATCTACGACCCGGTCTATGGTCAGACGCCCCTGGCGCTGAATACGACACCGACCAATACGCTGGAAACCCAGAACAACACGGGATTTTTCCTGCAGGACCAGATCGCCTTCGCCACCGACTGGCGCTTACTCGTCGGCCTGCGCCACGACCGCTTCCGCCAGGAAATCGACAATCGCAGCACCGGTATGCGTAGCGAGCAGGAACACAACGTGACGACGCCGCGCCTCGGTCTGACCTGGCTGGCCACGCCGACCCTGTCGGTCTACGCACTGGCCAGCGAATCCTTCCGCGCCAACAACGGCGTCGACGCGGCCGGCGGCTCGTTTGACCCCGAGCGCGGCAAGTCGAAGGAAATCGGCCTCAAGTACGAGGCTCTGAACAAGCGCTATGGCGGCACCGTATCGGTTTTCGAAATCGACAAGAAGAACGTGCTGACCAACGACCCGGCCAACGCCGGCTTCTCCATCGCCGCCGGCGAAGCGCGCAGCCGCGGCGTCGAGTTCGACTTCTCCGGGCAGATCACGGACAAGATCCGCGTCCTGGCCAACTACGCCTTCATCGATGCCGAAATCACCAAGGACAGCAACGCCGCGCTGGTCGGCGCCCGTCTCATCAACGTGCCGAAGCACAGCGGCAGCGCCCTGGCCATGTACGAGGACGGCTTCAGCGCCGGCCGCTACGGCTTCGGCGCCGGTGCGACCTATGTCGGCAAGCGTGCCGGCAACAGCATCGACAGCTTCGAACTGCCGGGCTACACGACGGTACGCACGATGGCCTACTGGAAGCCGAACAAGACCCTGCGCTTCTCGCTGGACATCGACAACCTGTTCGACAAGACCTACTACGCCAGCTCCTACGACGTGTACTGGATCACGCCGGGCGCACCGCGCACCATCACCCTGGGCATGCAAGCCAAGTTCTGATGCAAACGGCCAGCCAGACGCAACGCATCGCAGCCATCGACACCCTGCGCGGGGTGGTGATGGCGCTGATGCTGCTCGACCACGTGCGCGAGTATTTCTACCTGCACCATCAGGTGATCGATCCGATGAACCTGGATACGACCGCGCCGGCCCTCTTTTTTACCCGCCTGGCGAGCCACTTCTGTGCGCCGGTCTTCGTCTTTCTGACCGGTTTGGGTGCCTGGTGCTATGGTCAGAAGATGGCCGCGCAGGATGGGGATGGGCGGCGTGAAACCAGCCGTTACCTTGCCACGCGGGGAATCTTACTGATTGTGCTGGAGCTGACGCTGATCAACCTGGCGTGGTCCTTTCCGCTGTTGCCCAAAATGCTGTATCTGCAGGTCATCTGGGCAATCGGTCTATCCATGCTGGCCTTGGCCGCCCTCCTCTGGCTGCCGCGCAACGGGCAGTGGCTGCTGGGAATCGCGATCGTCGCCGGCCATCATCTGCTGGACGGGATTCATTTCCTGCCGGAGCAGGCGGCGTATCCGCTCTGGGCCATCCTGCATGACCGTTCGATCATCGAGCTGAACTGGCTGGCCGAAGGCCTGAAGGCGCGTACCTCTTATCCACTGCTGCCGTGGATCGGCATCATCCTTCTCGGCTACGCCAGCGGGCCGCTGTACAGCCGGACCACCGACCCGAAGGAACGCCAGCTTTGGCTCACGCGCGCGGGGATCGGCATGCTCGCCCTGTTTGTCGCCTTACGCGGGCTCAACGTCTATGGCGATCACCCCCGAGCCCCCGCCGCGAGTTTGCTGGGCGAAGCGATGGCCTGGCTGAACGTCACCAAATACCCGCCCTCCTTCCTCTTCGTGCTCTTCACGCTCGGTCTGGCGCTGTTGCTCCTCGCCAGGCTGGAGAAAGGGCGTCCCTGGGCGTTTTTCCAGACGCTGGGCCGCGTGCCGATGTTCTTCTACGTCCTCCATCTCTACGTGCTGCGCGGGCTTTACCTCGCCTTGACCGCGGTATTCGGCGCCACGCAGGGCGAGCGCTTTGGCTTCAATGCCGTCTGGCAGATCTGGCTCATGGCCGCCCTGCTGCTTCCAGCCCTCTATCCACTTTGCCGCCGTTTTGCCGATTACAAGCAGCAGCAGGCGGGCGGCTGGACTTCCTACTTTTAAAGCGAATTCCGATGAAAACCCAAGCCCATCTTTTCACCCTTCTTTCCCTGCTTGGCGCGCTTGTCTTCAGCACGAGCGCCAGCGCCCACGGCATTTGGTTCGCCCAGCGTGCCGGCGAACTGGCGATGATTTACGGCGATGGCGGCAAAGACGACCCCATCGTTGCCAAGTTCGACCGGATTCGGCCCCTCGCCGGCTACGATGCCGCCGGTCAGCCCGTGCCTAGCCAGCTCATCAAGACCGACTACCTGCTGCTGGTCGACCGCACGGCGAACCCAGCGGTTGTAGCGGGCATTCTCGATAATGGTTATTACACGCAGGGCAGCGACGGCAAGTGGTTGGCCAAGAGCAGGAGCGAGGTCGCCAACGCCAGAAAGAGCGGTCGCTACATCAAGCTGGCGATTCACCAGACGCGCGATTTGAGCGCGCCGCTGCATGCCTTGCCGGATCACCCGCTGCAAATCCTGCCTGTGCGGCCGACCCTGCCACAGCAGAAGGGCGACGCCATCACCCTGCGCGTCCTGTTCAACGGCAAGCCGCTCGCCGGCGCCAAGGTCACCCCCGATTTTGCCAACGATCCGGACGGGCTGACCGTATCCACCGACCGCCATGGAAAGGTGAGACTCAAGGTGGCCAATCACGGTCTGAACGTCATTTACGTCAAACACGAAACCCCGGCTGTCGGCGAGGATGCCGATCTCGTCCAGTACGCGGCCAGCTTTTCGTTTTTGCTGTTGCCGAAGGCCGACTGAAGCGCTAATGGCCGCGCAACCAGCCCAGATCGCCAAACGCCCGACGAGACTCGCATGAACACCCCGCGCATCCGCAACGCCCGCCTGGTCAATGAAGGCCAAATCGTCGAGGGCGACCTGCTGGTCCGTCATGGCCGCATCGCCAAGATCGCGCCAGGCATCGCCGTTAGCGCCGTTGAGGAAATCGATGCCGGCCGGCGCTTTCGCAGCCGCGTCGCGACGACCGTCGTTTCCGGCCAGGTCGCCTGGCATGCACGACAACTCCGTTCGACCTGCCGCAGCCAGGCGCTGGCCTGCCAGCCTTGACTGCTGCGGTGCACAACCCATTTTGCCCAAAAACCGAGGCCCGACCATGAACGCTCCCCTGCCGCCGCAAGCCACGAGTTGTGCCGCCATCGGCGACGATGCGCTCACGCTGCCCCGGATTTTCGAGCCGGGCATCCAGCTGGCCCAATGGCTCCGACCGGTCGATACGCAGATTTCCGGCTGGCTGGATAGGCACGCCGACGACCTCGGCAGCGGTTTCCGCCAGACCTTGCCGCCGGGCCGGACACCCGACCTCGCCCGCCTGCCACCCGGCCCCGGGCGCGACGCGCTGGCCGACGACCTGACCCTGCTCGCCGAAATGCTCGGCGAACTGCTCGACGCGCCCACCGTTGGCGTCCGCCTCGAAGTCGTTCGCCAGGCCATGTGTCCCCGCCTGCATGTCGATCGCGTCGGCATCCGCATGCTTTGCACCTATCGCGGCCCGGGCACCGAATGGGTCGAGGACGCCTTTGTCGATCGCCGCTTCCTTGGCGCCGCCTCGGGCGGCAAGCCGGACGAAAGCTCCGGCCTGCTGCTCGCCGGCCATCGGATCGACAGCATTGAACCCTTCACCGTCGCGCTGCTCAAGGGCAGCCTGTGGCAAGGCAACGGCGGGCGCGGCATCGTCCATCGTTCGCCGAGCGTCGCCCAGCCACCACGAGTGCTGGTCGCCTTCGATGCCGGCTGGGACAACTGACAGGAGAGTCACCATGCGCCTTATCGCCCTCACCCTGGCCCTCGCCATCAACGCGCCGGCATTCGCCGCCCCCGCCCATGTGCATGGCGAAGCCCGGCTGGAGATCGCCGTCGATGGCGACAACCTGAGCATCCACCTGGAATCGCCCCTCGACGGCCTGCTCGGTTTCGAACGAGCGCCGCGCACGCCGGCGGAGAAGCAGGCGATGCAGGCCATGAAGACGACGCTGGAAGCCCCCGAGCACCTGTTCCAGCTGCCGGCTGCAGCGGGTTGTACGGCCAGGCCGGCCGAGGTCGAATCGGCCATCTTTTCCGCCAAGGCCGCTGCCGGGCATCTCGACCTCGACGCCGACTACCGCTGGCAATGCGCTAGGCCTGTCGCCTTGCGCGCCGTCGAAATTCGGCTCTTTGCCGAGTTTCCCCGGCTGAAACTGATCAAGGTCGATTTCGTCGGCCCGACCGGACAGAAATCGGGCCGCCTGACACCGCAACAGCCAAGCTTCGCCTGGTGATGCCAAGCCCTGCCCTGCTCATCCGCGATCTCGCATTCCGCTGGCCGCAAGGCGACGGCTTCGCCCTGCATCTGCCCATGCTTGCGGTGCACGACGGAAAAAGCCTGTTTTTGCACGGCCCGAGCGGCAGCGGCAAAAGCACCCTGCTCAATCTGATCGGCGGCGTCCTGACGCCGCAGGCCGGCCGCATCGAACTGCTCGGCCAGACTTTCTCGGATTTCGCTTCGGTCCACCGCGATGCCTTCCGCGCCGACCATATCGGCTTCGTCTTCCAGCAGTTCAACCTGATTCCCTACCTGTCGGTGCTCGACAACGTGCTGCTGCCCTGCCGCTTTTCGGCCCGGCGCGCCGAGCAGGCCGGCGACGCCGCGCTCACCGCCCGCGCGCTGCTCGCCCGCCTGGACATTGCCCCCGAACTGCATGGCCGGCCGGCCCATGCGCTCTCCGTCGGCCAGCAGCAGCGCGTTGCGACGGCGCGGGCGCTGATCGGCAAGCCGGAAATTCTCGTCGCCGACGAGCCGACCTCGGCCCTCGACGCCGCCCGCCAGGCCGCCTTCATCGACCTGCTGCTCGACGAAGCGCGCGCCAACGGCAGCGCCGTCGTCTTCGTCAGCCACGACCTGGGGCTGGCGGCGCATTTCGACGACTGTCTGGAGCTGGCCGCATGAAAGCCTGGAGATTCCTGCTGCCACTGGCCTGGGCCAGCGCCTGGAACCGCCGGGCGACGCTGGGACTGACGCTGCTCGCCATCGTCCTGGCCAGCACGCTGATGCTCGCCGTCGAACGCCTGCGCCACGATGCCCGCGAGAGTTTCGCCCAGTCCGTCTCCGGCACCGACCTGATCGTCGGCGCCCGCGGCAGCCCGCTGCAACTGGTGCTCTATTCCGTCTTCCATCTTGGCGAGGCGAGCAACAACATCAGCTGGGACAGCTACCGCCGGATCGCCGCCCACCCCGCCGTCGCCTGGACCATCCCGCTCTCGCTCGGCGACTCGCACCGCGGCTACCCCGTACTCGGCACCAACGGCGACTACTTCACCCACTTCCGCTACGGACTGCAGACACCGCTCGCCTTCGCCGCCGGACGCCCATTCGCTGCCGGGCGCGATGGCGTATTCGAAGCGGTCGTCGGGGCCGAGGTCGCGCAAAAACTCGCCTACCGGCTCGGCACGCGCCTCGTTCTCAGCCATGGCAGCGGCCCGCTGCCGGGCCTGGAACATGCCGACAAGCCCTTCACCGTCGTCGGCATCCTGGCACCAACCGGCACGCCGGTGGACCGCACGGTGCACGTCAATCTCGAAGCCATCGCAGCCATCCATCTCGACTGGCAGGGCGGCATGCCGCTGCCGGGCGTGGACATCCCGCCCGACCAGGTCGGCAAGTTCGACCTGACACCGCGCGACATCACCGCCTTCCTGGTCGGCCTGCACCAGCGCACCGCCGTCTTCGGCCTGCAGCGCAAGATCGCCGCCGTCAAGGACGAAGCGCTGCAGGCGGTACTGCCCGGCGTCGTGCTCGACCAGCTCTGGCAAAGCCTGGATTTCGGCGAACGACTGCTGCGCGGCCTGTCCTGGCTGATCCTGGCGCTCGGCCTCTCCGGCCTGCTCGCCGTCATGCTGGCCGGTCTGGGCGAGCGCCGGCGCGAACTGGCCATCCTGCGCGCCGTGGGTGCCGGCCTGCCGCACATCGCCGCCCTGCTCCTGCTCGAAAGCCTGCTGCTCGGCCTGGCCAGCGCCGCAAGCGGCATGCTCCTGCTCACCGCGTCCAGTTGGGCACTGGGCCCCTGGCTGGCCCAGAACTGGGGCATCGTCCTGCGATCGCTCGCGCCGAGCGCCGACGAACTGCAGTTGCTCGCCGCCATCGTCGCCACCTGCCTGCTGGCTGGCATGCTACCGGCCTGGCGGGCCAGCCGCCTGGCCCTGGCCGATGGCCTGACGCCCCGTTTGTAGAGGAAGTACCCATGCGCCACATCCTGCTCTGTCTCATCGGCTTGCTGCTCGGCGCCCCCGCCCTGCATGCCCAGGACTACCGTGTCGGCGAACGCCTGAAGCCCATCGCCAAACCGGCCCATGCCGGCTACCGCGAACTGAAGTGGGAAGACCTGCAGCCCAAGGACTGGGACCCGATGGCCGGGTTCAAGAACCTGAACCTCGGACGCCTGAAAGACAGCGACCCACGCGCCCAGGAAGCACTGGAAAAAATGCGCGCCGCCTGGGACGCCGCACCGGTGGAACCCAGCCTGGACGGCAAGAAGATACGCATCCCGGGTTTCATCGTGCCGCTCGAACGCAAGGGCGATCTGGTTGCCGAACTGCTGCTCGTGCCCTATTTCGGCGCCTGCATCCACACGCCGCCGCCCCCGGCCAACCAGGCCATCCACGTCATCCTGGCCCAGCCGGTCGCCAAGCTGCGGATGATGGATGCCTTCTGGATCAACGGCACCCTGAAGGTCGCCCGCGGCGACAGCGGCATGGGCGTTTACGGCTACCGCCTGAAAGCCGACACCATCGAACCCTATCAATTCAAGAGAGAACCATGACCGAACTCGGCTACATCGTCGCCGCCAGCCTGATCGGCGGCCTGCTCAGCGTCCTGCTCGCGGCGCTGCTCGCCTTTCGCCTGAGCGCCAACCTGACCCAGCGGCTGGTCGCCTTCGCAGCCGGCGTCATGCTGTCATCGGCCTGCCTGGACATCCTGCCGGAAGCACTGGAGGCCTTCGCCCATCTCGCCCCGGCCGGCGATGAAGAACACGCGGCGCATCAATTGTTCGCCACCCTGCTCGCCGGCCTGTTGCTCTTTTTCACGCTGGAACGCATGGCCCTGTGGCGCCACGCCCATCCGGATGGCTGCACCGTTCATCACCACCCCGACCCGGCGCGCAACGCTGCCGCCCTCGTGCTGATCGGCGATGCCTTCCACAACTTCGTCGACGGCATCCTGATCGCCGCCGCCTTCCTGACCGACCCGGCGCTCGGTATCGCCACCACGCTGGCCATCGTCGCCCACGAAATCCCGCAGGAACTGGGCGACTTCGTGCTGTTGCTCAACGCCGGCTGGCAGAAGCGCACCGCCCTGCTCGCCAACGCCGCCTCCAGCCTGGCCTCGCTGCTCGGCGGCGTGCTCGGCTACTACTTCCTGCACGATGCTCATGGCGCGCAGGCCTACGCCCTCGCCCTGGCCGCTGCCAGCTTCATCTACATCGCCGTGGCCGACCTGCTGCCCATGCTGCATGCCCAGAAAGACCAGAGTTTCCCCGGCCAGGCCGCCTGGATCGCCTGCGGCATTGCGGCCATTCCGCTGCTAGCCCACGGCGGGCACTGATCGCGCCAGTGCGGCGAGTTGGTCTGGTGCTGGCGGGCCTAGTCGACGACCATCAGTCGGCAAGCCGGGCCGCCAACGTAGTCGAGGCTGCCCTCCTTGAAACAATTCCAGAACTTATTGCTCTCTTGCCAGAGATACTCGGTCGGTCGCGGCTTGATCTTGGCCAGACGCTCGATGACCGAACGGTGGACCTTGAGATAGGCGACCTCGCCCTGCCGGTTGTAGATGCTGCTCGTCGTGTAGCGCTGCAGGTCGCGCGATTGGCGATGGTAGAGCAATGACCAAAGGCCTTTTTCCGGGTCATGGCTCTCGAAGAAAGGGTCTTCCGGCACGCCGGCGGCTGCCGGCAACAGGCCGCTCGGCCGCAGCTTGCCGATCATCCAGTTCAGCGACACACCGCCGAGCAGGCTGCCCTGATAGCCGCCGCCAACATCGGCATGCGCGCCTGAGAACCAGACTTCATCGACATGGCTATCGAGATAGGCAGCCTGATCCTTCTCGGCAATGCCGCAATCCGTCAGCAAATGCGGTCGCGTCAGCAGGATGGGCGTGAAGATGCGTTCGCGGTCGTCATCGATGGACATGGCGTGATAGGCCTGCTTGACGTTGCACAACTGGTCGCCGTAGCGGCTGTTCGGCACCTCGATATTCGGCGCATAGTCTGGCACGCCCAGCGCCTCGACGGTATCCCACAAACCCATGAGCTCAACGCCGACCGGGGGCGCAATGCGCAGGCCGAGCTGTTGCAGGGCGCTGTCGATCTGTTCGCGCCGCTGCGCCAGACCGGCCCTGCCCTTGAAGGCCGCATAGACCACATCCGCCACGTATTCGGCGGAATGGCTGCGTCGTTCGGGCAAACCGGCACTATTGAGCATTGAGGCGAGAATCCGCCCGGAATAGGCGCCGCGGCTGAAGCCGAAGATGTAGATCTGGTCGCCCGGCGAATAGTTTTCCAGCAGGAAGGCGTAAGCATCCCGCACCCGCTTGCCGATACCCCAACCCATCGCCATGCCGAGTACCTTGCCGTCGGCGCCGACACCTTCGATGTAGATGGTCGAAATCGAGACATCGGTGCGTTTCTGTAGCGAGACCAGCGAGTGCAGACGTTTGATGTTGGTATCGGACTCTTCGTCGTTGGCGGTGCCGTCGAAGAAAACGGCAATCTTGTGCGGCGCACCGTTGTGCTGGGCCAGTTTCTTCGGCGACAACGCGCAAGCACTCAGCAAGGGCAAGACCAGCAAAACCAGAAAACAGGGGTGCAATCTACCGAACGACATGACCGCCTCCTTTACCGCGAGCCTGAACTCGCCGCTTGTTTACCTGCTTGATCGGGTCAGAACAGCCTGTCGATGGAGCCTCTCGGCACAGAAAACCCATCGGGAAGGCAGTCATCATTCAATACGAATATTCAATATAGATTCTTTCGGCAAATAGCAAAGGGCTCGATTTTTACCCATTTCGGGCAGTGCACCGCAGCAGCAGGCCTTGCTCACGGAATATCTCCCGCAAGCGAGTTGACGAGCCTGCTGCGAACTGCCAGCCTATGGCTCATATAACAAGCTGCACACCTGATAGCAGCGGCGTTTTTGGGGAGGCAAACGCATTGAGACAACTCTGGTTACCCTGGGTGGCCTGCCTTTTTCTGCTGGCGGGTTGCGAGCAGCAGGAAGCGATCCGCGTCGGTCTGCTGGCCGGGCTCTCGGATCGCGGCAGCGATTTCGGCGAGAGCGTGCGTAACGGCGTCATCCTCGCCATCGAACAACAGAACGAAGCCGGCGGCATCAACGGTCGCAAGATCGAGTTGATCGTGCGCGACGATGGCCAGGACAAGGTGCAGGCCCAAAAAGCTGCCGAGGAATTGATTGCGCTACATCCCGACGTGATCATCGGGCCGGTGACCAGCTCGATGGCCACGGTGGTCATGCCGATGATGAACGAGGCGCAGCAGGTCATCATCAGCCCGACGGTGGCTTCGACCAATTTCAAGGGCAAGGACGACTTTTTCTTCCGCGTCAATTGCACGACAAAGGAAGCGGCCATCCAGCACGCCCGCGTTCTCTACGAGCACGGCATTCGCCGGCCAGGCCTCGCCTTTGACGCCTCGAACGGGCCGTTTTCCAACACCTGGATCGACGGTTTCCGTGAGGAATTCACCAAGCTGGGCGGCGAGGTCAGCGCCACTTCGGGCTTCGAATCGGTCGCCGGCACCCGCTTTGCCGACGTGATCGGCAAGTTGCTCGATCAATCACCGGATGCGCTCATTTTCGTTGCTAGCACGCTGGACACCGCGCGCCTGGCGCAGCAGGCACGCCGCCTCGCCCCGCAACTGCCGCTCAGTTCATCCGAATGGGCGGCCTCCGGCGAAGCACTCAGCGAAATGGGCGGACGCGCCGTCGAGGGCCTGTTGATGACCCACGCCTACGACCGGACGGACCAGCGCGAGGAGTACAAGCGCTTCCGCGATGCTTTCAAACAACGCTTCCAGCGCGAGTTCGGCTCGTTTTCGCTGCTCGCCTACGATACGGCCAATGTCGTCATCGCCGCCTTGAAGCAACGAAACAAGCACGAAGGTTTCAAGGAAGCCTTGCTCAGATACGGCCCCTATAACGGTGTGCAGCAGAAGATCGTGTTCGACGCCAACGGCGACACGACCCGCCAGGTGTATTTCACCGAAATCCACAAGGGCCAGCTGGTGCAGCTCAAATGAAGCCCCTCAGCAAGCGCGAATGGCGCCTCCCCGTCTATCTCGGTCTGTTGCTGACCCTGACGTCGGTGCTCACCTTCCTGATCGTCGGCAGCGTTTTCCTGCTCACCCGCATTCCGCAGATGGAAGAAGAGATTCGCGCCCGTGGCGAGAGCGAAGCGCGCGAACTGGCTTTCCGCATCGAGATGCAGATGCTGGCCCAACAGGAACAGCTTGCCCTGGTTGCCCGCGCCTTGCGCAACTCTCAGTCGCCGCCGACGCTGATCGCCGATGCCATCGCCGGCGGCAAGGTATTTCGCGCCCTCTACCTGATTTCGGCGCAGGGCGACGTGCTGGCAGCCGGCCTCACCCCGGAATACCGACATCTGGAAAACGAGGTGATCGGCAGCGATCTCTCGGGCACACCCTTGTTCCAGGAGGTTCGCCTGCGCCGCGAGGTCGTCTGGAGCGACAAATATCTCTCCGCCCTGAGCGGCATCATTTCGGTGGGCCTGGCCATGCCGATCGAGGGCGGCCAGGTGCTGCTCGCCGAAATTCCCATCAACTACCTGCTCAATATCCTCGACCGCAACCCGGCCGAGAAACAGCGTTCGATCTGGGTGGTGGACCAGCGCGGCGAATTGCTGGCCGATACGCAAGCGGTCATGCGTCCTGGCGAACTGAACATCTACAACTCGCCGGTACTCAATGCCGTGTTGAAAGGGGAGGCCTTGCCGACCCGCTTCAGCTTCGCCGGCCATGACTACTACGTCGGCGGCGCCCGTTCGGAGGCGCTCGGCTGGTCGTTCATCTCGCGCCTGCCGGCCGGCTTCGCCCACCCGGAAATCCGCATGACCACGTTGATCGTCTGTGGCGGTTTCCTGGCTTCGCTGATCATCGGCGCCCTGCTCGCCATGTATGGCGCCTCGCGCCTTCTGCGCCCGCTCTCCCGCGTGGTCGAGCAGGCGCACGAAGTGGCCAACGGCCAGCCGGTACGCCTGTGGCCGCAGGGCCGGATCAAGGAATTCAACGACCTGTCGACCGACATCGGCCAGATGGCTTCGGCCATTCTGGAACGCGAAAAGGAATTGCGCGAACTCAATGCCGAGCTCGAAGGGCGCGTCATCGAACGCACGCAGGAACTGTCGCACGCCAAGGAAGTGGCCGAAGAAGCAAGCCGCGCGAAATCGACCTTCCTGGCCAACATGAGCCATGAGATTCGCACGCCGCTCAACGCCATTGCCGGCATGGCCACGCTGATGCGCCGCGCCGGCCTGGATGCCGAGCAGCAAGGGCGTCTGGACAAGCTCGAAGGCGCGGGCGGACATTTGCTCGAAATCATCAACATGGTGCTCGATCTTTCAAAGATCGAGGCTGGCAAGCTGAGCCTGCAGGAAGACATTTTCCCGCTCGGCAGCCTGTTCGAGAACGTGGTTTCGATGTTGCACGAGCGTGCGCTGGAGAAGCATCTGCAGCTGAGCTTTGCCCTGCCCGAACTGCCGCCGCTGGTGTGCGGCGACCGCACACGCCTGCAGCAATGCCTGCTCAATTACGCGACCAATGCCGTGAAGTTTACCGAGCAGGGCAGCATCTTCATGACGGCCAGCGTACTTGAAGAAACCGAGACGACTGCCCTCATCCGTTTCGAGGTGCGCGATACCGGTATCGGGATTGCGCCGGATGTGCAGGAACGCCTGTTCAAGCCTTTCGAACAGGCCGATGGCTCAACCACCCGGCAATATGGCGGGACCGGCCTGGGCCTGGCCATCACCGGCAAAATCGCCACAGCCATGGGCGGTGAAAGCGGTGTCGAAAGCGAACTCGGCAAGGGCAGCGTTTTCTGGTTCTCGGCCCGCCTGCGCAAGGCTGCACCGGTCAAGCCGCCTGCACCGGCGGAACAGAACGGCAATGCCGAGCAGCGCTTGCGGGAAGACTTCTCCGGGATACGCGTCCTGCTGGTCGACGACGAACCGATCAACCGCGAAATCACCCAGGTACTGCTCGAAGACCTGAGCTTCCATGTCGACACGGCCGAGAACGGAGAAATCGCCGTCGACCTGGCCAGCCGCCAGCCCTACGACCTGATCCTGATGGACATGCAGATGCCGGTCATGGACGGCCTGGAAGCCACCCGCCGCATCCGTTCCCTCGCCGAAGGAAAAGACCTGCTGATCATCGCCATGACGGCCAATGCCTTCTCGGAAGACAAGGAACGCTGCCTGACAGCCGGCATGGACGACTTCACGACCAAGCCGATCGATCCCGACGCATTTTTTGACCTCTTGCATCGCCACCTGAGCAGCCGCTCAGGACTCAAAAAATAGCCGCACACAGAATTCCCTGAGCAACAACCGGTCATAGACTCAGAGCCACCAATAGAATTTTAAGGGTGTATCATTTTTGTGACTTATTCTGCGATCAAATTGATGATGTCCCTGCTTCAGAAACTCGCGCTGATCATCTGCCTGGCCCTCCCCGGTCTGGTTTCTGCCGCGCCGTTGAAGGTGGTCAGCGACGACAACTATCCGCCCTACGTCTTTCGTGATGCCGATGGCCGACCACAGGGTTATCTGGTCGATTTGTGGAAGTTGTTCGCGGAAAAAACCGGTACCGCCGTCGACTTCCTTCCAATGCGCTGGGCCGAGGCACAGCGGCAGATCCTGGCCGGCGAGGCCGATGTCATCGATGCCATATACAAAACCGAGCCGCGCTTGCCGAAATACGACTTCTCGGCACCCTATGCCCGCCTGCCGGTGGTCATCTATTCGCATCGTTCGATCACCGGCATCGCCTCGCCCTCGTCGCTGCGCGGCTTCCAGGTCGGCGTGCAGGATGGCGACGCCTGCATCGACCGACTGGAAAGCGAAGGCATCCATAACCTGATCCGCTACCCCAACAACGACGCGATCCTCGATGCCGCGCTGGCCGGACAAATCCGCATTTTCTGCCTGGACGAATACCCGGCCAATTTCTACCTGTACCGCCGCCATGCGCAGGATGAATTCACCAAGGCCTTCGAGCTCTATCGAGGAGAATTCCACCGTGCCGTACGCAAGGGCGACACCGCCCTGCTCGCCCAGGTCGAAAGCGGCATGGCGAAAATCAGCGAAAGCGAAAAAGCGGCGCTGATGAAGAAATGGATGGGCTCGCCCATCCCTAGCCAGCAATACGGCGACATTGTCCTGATCGTCATAGTTAGCCTGCTCGGTGTCGGCGTCCTGCTCGGCTTGTGGATCAGTCTGCTGCGCCAGGCGGTACACAAGAAGACTGCAGAGGTCATGCGGGAAAAAGCGAACCTGACTGCCTTGGTTCAAAACATTCCGGACCTGGTCTGGGTGAAGAACACCGAAGGCATTTTCCTGAGTTGCAATGCCCAATTCGAGCGTTTTATCGGGAAACCTGCCGAGACCATCATTGGCAAGACCGACTATGACTTCGTCGGCCGTGAACTGGCCGATTTCTTTCGGGAAAACGACCGTCTGGCGATGGCGAGCGGCATTCCACACAAGAACGAGGAATGGCTGACCTTTGCCGGGGAAAGCGAACAGCGCCTGTTCGAAACGCTCAAAACCGCCGTTCGCGACGATAACGGCAAGATCATCGGCGTGCTTGGCGTTGCCCGCGATATCAGCGAGCGTTACCACGCCGAGCAGACCGAACGACGCGCCGCCAGAGCGCTCAAGTTGCTGGGTGACTGCAACTACGTGTTGGCCCAGGCCGAGAGCGAGCCGGCCATGCTCGAACGTATCTGCCGCTTGGTCGTCGAGTCCGGTGGCTACCTGATGGCCTGGATCGGTTTTGCCGAGCACAATGCCGAGAAAAGCGTGCGCCCGGTGGCGCAATGGGGCGATACGACCAAATATCTCAAGGATGCGCGCATTTCCTGGGACGAAGCCAACGAACGCGGCCAAGGCCCGACCGGCAAGTGCATCCGCTCCGGCCAGGTGCAGATCAACCAGAACTACCTGACCGACCCGGCCATGCAGCCCTGGCGCAATGCCGCCCAGGCCCGCGGTTTCCAGTCCAGCGCTTCGCTGCCACTACAGACGCCCGACCATCAAATCTTCGGTACCTTGACCATCTACTCGCGCGATCCGGATTCGTTCAACGCCAGCGAAGTCAGCCTGCTCGAAGAAATGGCACACAACATATCGTTCGGCATCGACAAGATTCGCGACCGCGACCTGCGCCTGGCGGCCGAAGCCGCCACTCGCGCCAAGAGCGTTTTCCTGGCCAACATGAGCCACGAGATACGCACCCCGCTCAACGCCATCACCGGCATGGTGCACATGCTGCAACGCACGCCGCTGAGCAGCGAGCAATCCGACAAGGTCGGCAAGATCGATACGGCCAGCCGGCACCTGATTTCCATCATCAACGACATTCTCGACCTCTCCAAGATCGAGGCCGGCAAGTTCGTGCTGGAAGAAGCGCCGGTATCGGTCGAAAGCATCGTCGGCAACGTCATTTCGATGATCCACGGGCGCGCCGAGGCCAAAGGACTGCGCCTGTTCAGCGAAATCGGACCACTGCCGGCCAATCTGATCGGCGACCCGACCCGCTTGCAGCAAACCCTGCTCAACTATGCGATGAATGCGGTCAAGTTCACGCCGGCCGGCCATGTCGCCCTGCGCGTACATACCGTGGAAGAAAGCGCCGAGAGCGCCCTGATTCGCTTCGAAGTCGAGGATACCGGCATCGGCATCGCTCCCGACGTGGTCAGCCGGCTGTTCGCCGAATTCGAGCAGGCCGACAACTCGACGACGCGCCGCTACGGTGGTACCGGCCTCGGCCTCTCCATCGTCCGCCGCCTGAGCTATTTGATGGGCGGCGAGGCCGGCGTCAGCAGCGTTCCCGGTAGCGGCAGCAATTTCTGGTTCACCGTCCGCCTGCAGCGCAGCGCGCCGGTCACGACACCAACCGCCGATCTGCCGGCCGATGTGGAAGGTGCGCTACGCGAACAATCCGCCGGCAAGCGCATCCTGCTTGTCGAGGATGAGCCGATCAACCAGGAAATCTCGCGCATGTTGCTCGAAGAGGCCGGCCTGCAGGTCGATCTTGCCGCCGATGGGCTGGAGGCTGTGGCCAAGGCCGAAGCCAAGCGCTACGACGCCATCCTGATGGACATGCAGATGCCGCGCATGGACGGCCTGGAAGCCGCGCGCTGTATCAAGCAACGGCCGGAGGCCGCCGGTGTGCCGATCATTGCCATGACCGCCAACGCCTTCGCCGAGGATCGCGAAAATTGCTTCACTGCCGGCATGTGCGATTTCGTCGCCAAGCCGGTCGATCCCGAGCTTTTGTACGGCACCCTGCTGAAATGGCTGGGTAAAACCGGCTAAACTCGCGGGGTTTGGCCAACGCCGCCCCCTCATGCCCGATACCCGCCCACCTGTCATCGCTGCCATCGTCACCCGCGCCTCGGGTGAAGCCAACCGTCTGATCGCCGACTTCGCCGTCCGGCAAAAGGCCGCCGGCTGGCGCATTCGCGGCCTGATCCAGGAGCAGCCGGCGTGCGACGACGGCTGCCGCATTTTCGTGGTCGATCTCGATGACGGTACACGCTATCCGATCACCCAGAATCTCGGCCCCGGCGCCGAATCCTGCGGCCTCGACCCATCGCTGATCGCCGAGGCCAGCGGCGTCATGCGGCGCATCGAAAGCGAAGGTGCCGACCTCGCCGTATTCAACCGTTTCGGCGGCCTGGAAGCCGACGGTGGTGGTTTCGCCGCCGAAATGCTCAGCCTGATGGCCGGCGGCATCCCCGTGTTGGCCATCGTGCCGGACCGCCACCTTGCCCAATGGCGAGAATTCACCGGCGGCCTGTCGGCCGAATTGCCGCCCAGTGCCGCCGCACTCGACGCCTGGTTTTTTGCCCAAAACGGGCAGTGCACCGCAGCAGCCAAGTAAAACCTTCGGCCGCTCCTCCTCCCTGAGTTCCTGATCGCCATTTTCGTTGTATCGCCCTGTCGGGTTTCGTACATCGTTGTATAGTTAACTACATATCGTGTTGATAGACACAAAGTCTTGTGCTTCAAACGGTTAATTGGCGTGCAACTCAGCTGGCACCAAAGGTGCTTAGTACGACTTGCGCTATATACATTGTTATACATTGAACAAAATGGATCTCGAACTCAGACGCCCGGCAAACAAGACGCGCTTCCAGACCAGCAGCCCCGACGAGGTGCTGTTCGAAACCTGGAAGAAACACCTGCCCATCGATTGGCGCGACGCGGTGGAGGCGCCGCTCTACATGAAGCATTTCAGCGAGTACGAGATCGCGGCACAACGCTCGGTCGGCTACGACGCCGACGACCGCCCCTGCTTCACCGCCCACCAATTCGTCCTAACCCAACTGACCACGGACGACGACGAGGAGTTTTATGAGACCGTCGCCTACAGCGAGGAACTGGCCGCCTGGCGCATGCGTGACGAACGCTGGCTGGTCTTCCGCATCGTCATCAGCAATCAAGCCAATCCGCCGCGAGGTTTCTATGTCATCAGTCCGGACATGCCGCGCTGAGCGCGGCGCCGCCATCGGCCTCGGCACCTTGCGCCGCCTGCTCGGCTTTTCGCAAAACACGCTGGCCGAACGCCTGCATGTCACCCAGCCGAACGTCGCCAAGCTGGAAGCGCAGCAGGACATGCATCTCGCTTCGCTACGCCGCTATGTCGAAGCCTTGGGCGGCGAGCTCGAACTCCACGTCCGCGTCGGCAAGGTCAGGCTCAGCCTGGACCTCGAAGCCTGCACCGGCAGCAAAAAGAAAGAGTTTTTATCGTCTCAACAGGGGGATCAGCATGTCTCAGAAGAACACGCCAGCGCTTAGCCGACGCAAATTACTGGCCGCACTCATCGCCAACCTGGCTTGGGTAGCACCCGGTCAGGCAGCGAATTCTGTCTTTGAACTCGGCGCCATCCAGGTCACGGCACAACGTCAGGAACTGGGCGAAGTCGGCGAAGAACAAGTCGCCTCAGTGGTCACCAGCGAGGAAATGCGCCGCTTCAACCGCGAAAACGTCGCCGATGCCGTCAATCTGCTGTCCGGCGTCACCGTCGCCAACAACTCGCGCAACGAGAAGACCATCTACCTGCGCGGCTACGACGTGCGCCAGGCGCCGCTCTTCATCGACGGCATTCCGGTTTACGTTCCCTACGATGGCTACGTCGATTTCAATCGTTTCACCACGGCCGACCTGTCGGCCATACAGGTGGTCAAGGGCTTCAGCTCCATCGCTTACGGCCCCAACGCACTGGGCGGCGCAATCAACCTGATTTCGCGCAAGCCGCGCAACGTCTTCGAGGCCGATGCCAGCGCCGGTTTCGGCACCGGCGGCGAACGCCGTGCCTCGGCCAATATCGGCAGCAACCAGGGCCTGTGGTACTTCCAACTCGGCGCGTCTTACGCCGAAGCCGACAGCTTCCGCATGTCGTCCGACTTCAAGCCGACCTCGAGCGAAAACGGCGGCAAGCGCGAAAACTCCTATTACGAAGACAGCAAGGTTTCGCTCAAGATCGGCCTGACGCCGAACGCCGCCGACGAATACTCGCTCAGCTACATCAGGCAGGACGGCGAAAAAGGCCAGCCGCCATCGACCGATCCGACCGCCGCCCGCTACTGGAAATGGCCTTTCTGGAACAAGGAAAGCCTCTACTACGTTTCCAACACCGCTTTCACCCAGCATGAAAAGCTGAAGGTTCGGCTCTATGTCGACAAGTTCGAGAACGAAGTCGACACCTATACCGACAGCCGCTACTCAGTGCTGAAAACCACCGGCAGCGGCAGCGTATCTACCGGGCGCAGCATCTACCACGACCGCACCCAGGGCGGCTCGCTCGAGTTCGAGGAAAGCCGCATCCCGTACAACACGCTGCGCCTCGTCACCCATTACAAGCAGGACAAGCACGAGGAAACCGACGCCACCGATCAGGTGAACGCCGATTTCAAGGACACGCTGATGTCCTTCGGCATCGAAGACAACATCCAGCTCGGCGACAAGTGGCAGATCTCGCTCGGCTACGCGCACCACGAGCTGCGCCCGGACAGCGTGTTCAGCCGCGGCAACAATTACTCGCTGCCCGACAAACAGAGCGCCAACAACGGCCAGGTCGGCCTGTTCTACGACTTCTCGGCCGACACGCGCTTCTACGCCACGGTCGCCCAGAAGACCCGGCTGCCGACCTTGAAGGATCGCTATTCGGCTCGCCTCAACACCTATATCGAAAACCCCGGCCTGCAGGCCGAGCAATCGGTCAATTACGAAATCGGCTACCAGGGCAGCCCATGGCAAGGCGCCAAGGCCGAAGCCGCCGTCTTCTACAGCGACATCGACGACAAGATCCAGACTGTTTACAAACCGGGCACGTCGAGCTGTACGGCTGCCGCCAAGTGCCAGATGCAGAACGTCGGCCAGGTTCGCACCACCGGCTTCGAACTCGGCCTGCGTTCGCCGGTTGCGTCATGGCTCGACCTCGGCGGCAACTACACCTATATCGACATGGAGAACGTCAGCAGCCCGAACACCAAGCTGACCGACGTACCGCGCGAGAAATTCACCCTCTATGCACTGATTCGCCCGTTCGGACAACTGGAGATCGTGCCCTTCCTCGAATCCGAAAGCGGCCGCTGGACTTCCAACACGGCCAAGGTCGGCGACCACACCACGCTCAACCTGAAAGCGGCCTACCGGCCGATGAAGGACCTGACACTGGAAGCCGGGGTGACCAACCTGACCGACCAGAACTACGAGCTGGCCTACGGTTTCCCCACCCCCGGCCGCATGTGGTTCGCCAACGCCAGCTATCGCTACTGAGGCCAGCATGGACCGTCTGCCCGACATCGCTGTCGCCGCCGTCGTTCCCGAGCGCGAAGTCGATTGCGACGAACTCGTCGCCGGCTTCGCCATCGGCCAGATCAACCGCGGACGCCACATCCGCGGTCTGGTCCAGGAAACCTACGCGACGCACCGCTCACGCCTGTTGCGCCTGGTCGATCTGGAAACCGGCCGGCTCTATCCGATCAGCCAGTTTCTCGGCACCCACTCGGTGTCCTGCCGGCTGCGTACCGATTACGTCGCCGAAGCCACCGCCGTGCTGCGTCGGATCGCCCTGCTCGGTGCCGACCTCGCCATCTGCAACCGCTTCTCCAAACTGGAAGCGCACGGCGGCGGTTTTCGCGACGAGATGCTGGACCTGATGCAACGCCACATACCGCTGCTGACCATCGTGCCGCCGCCGCATCTCGAAGCCTGGCGCGAATTCACCGGCGGACTGGCGGCCGAATTGCCCCCCGAGCGCAACGCATTGGAGGCCTGGTTCGCGACGACTTGTCAGCAGCCGCGCGAGGCCGCCTTCCACTAAGAATCCACAGGAGAACAGCATGGCCCACCATCCCATCGACCGGCAACGCCGGCGCCTTCTGCTGGCCGGTTCCGCCCTGGCGCTGGCCGGCAGCCGCCCGGTATTCGCCGCCCCGAAAACCGTCACGGTCGTCACCAGCTACCCTGACGAATTCGTCACGCGCATCCAGGCCGCCTTCGAGAAGGCCCGGCCCGATTACCGCATGCAGGTCATCTGGCGCATGCCGCAGGATGCCTACGACTACCTGAAACAAGCCGCCCAGCCGGCTGACGTGTATTGGGCCGCCTCGCCGCGCACCTTCGCCCGCCTGGCGACCGATGGAATTTGGCAAAAACTGCCCGTGCACCGCAGCAGTCTGCCCGAGCGCATCGGCAATGCGCAGTTGGGCGACAGCCAGGGCTTCTACACCGCCACCGAGGTCGCCGGCTTCGGTTTCGCCGTCTCGCCCAAGCTGCTCGCCGCCCATCAGCTACCGGTGCCGGCCGATTGGAGCGACCTGGCCGACCCGCGCCTGGCCGGCCTGGTCGCCCTGCCCGACCCGTCGCGCGTCGGCTTCGCACCACCGATGATCGAGATCGTCCTGCAAGCGCTCGGCTGGGAACGCGGCTGGGCGCTATGGAGCGAAATCTCGGCCAACGCCAGCTTCATCGAGCGCGGCTCCACCTTCGTCACCGACGAAATCGTCGCCGGACGTTGCGCCGTTGGGCTATCTATCGATTTCTTCGTCAATGCCGCCATCGCCAACGGGGCGCCGCTACGTTTTGTTTATCCGGCCCACACCGGCCTCAACCCGGCCCACGTCGCCGTTGCCAAGGCCGCGCCCAATCCGGAAGGGGCCAAGGCATTCGTCGATTTCATCCTGTCGCGCGACGGCCAGCGCCAGCTCGCCCACCCCGACATCCGCCGCCTGCCCATCCGCCCCGACGCCTATGCCGACCAGCCGGCCGGCAGCTTCAACCCCTTCGCCGCGGCGCAGGCCGGCGGCCTGCAGTTCGACAGCGACGCCGCCCGGCCACGCCTGGCGACAAGCAGCGCCCTGTTCCACCAGATGCTGGTCGAGCCGCACGCCGAAATCACCGCCTTGTGGCGCCGGCTTCAGCGTGCCGAAGCCGCCGGCAAGAAGGTGGCGGCCATCCGCGCCCGGCTCGGTGCACCGACCATTGCCGAAAGCATCGCCAACGACCCGGCCGTGCAACGCCAGATCGGCCCGCGCCTCGAAGGCAACGAAACGCGCCCGCTGTCGCCGGTCGAAATCGCCTGGCGTGATGCCTGCCGCACCCAGCGCGCCGAGGTCGATGCCCTGCTCAAGGAGATCGGCGCATGAGACCGGCCCAACACTGGCTCACCGCCATCTTCGCCATCGCCCTGCTCGGCACGGCCCAGGCTCAGGGCGAACGCGAACTGCTCAGCCAGCCGCTGCCCGGGCTGTCGGCCGAGCAGATGAGCCAATTCCTGCGCGGGCGCAGCCTGTTCCGCCAAAGCTGGGTCATCGCCCCGTCCCGCGACAGCGAGGTCGATGGCCTAGGCCCGCTCTACAACCGCTTGGCCTGCATCTCCTGCCACGCCAAGAACGGTCGCGGCGGCGCCCCGGCCACACCGGACGAACGCATGCAGTCCATGCTCGTCCGCCTCTCCGTTCCCGGCCGCACGACGGATGGCGCGCCGAAACCGCACCCGGTCTATGGCGACCAGCTGAACGAGGAAGGCATCCCCGGCGTGCCCGGCGAAGGCCGCGTTCAGATCGCCTGGCAGCCGGTGCCGATCCAACTGGCCGACGGCACACGCATCGAGTTGCGCAAACCCAAGATCCGCTTCGTCGAACTCGCCTACGGCGAACTCGGCCGGGTGCTCACCTCGCTGCGCGTTTCGCCCCACGTCGCCGGCCTCGGCCTGCTCGATGCCGTGCCGGCCGCCACGCTGGAAGCCATGGCCAAAGAGAAATATCCGGACGGCGTCAGTGCTGCGGTGAACCGGGTCAAAGACGTAAAAACCGGCCAGCTCGTCGTCGGCCGCTTCGGCCTCAAGGCCAACGCCCCCAACCTGCGCCAGCAGATCGCCGGCGCCTTCGTCGGCGACATGAGCATCACCTCCGAACTCTTCCCACACGAAAGCTGCATGCCGGCACAAACCGCCTGCCGCCAGGCACCGCACGGCGGGCAACCGGAACTCAGCCACGAGCAACTCGACGACATCGAGTTCTACGTCGCCCACCTTGCGCCGCCGCCGCGCCGCAATGCCGACACCCCGCAAGTCCGCCAGGGCGAAGCGCTGTTCGCCGCGTTCGGTTGCGCCGCCTGCCATCGCCCGACGCTGACCAGCGGTGAACATCCACGCTATCCGCTGCTATCGAACCGCAGCTTTGCTCCCTACACCGACCTGCTGCTACACGACATGGGCCAGGCACTGGCCGACGGCCGTCCCGATTTCCAGGCCAACGGCCGCCAATGGCGCACCCCGCCACTGTGGGGCCTGGGCCTGCTGAAAGCGATCAACGAGAACGTCGGCTTCCTGCACGACGGCCGCGCCCGCACTGCCGAAGAAGCCATTCTCTGGCACGGCGGCGAGGCAAGCGCTGCGCGTCAACGCTATGCAGCCGCTGAACCCACCCTGCGCTCCGCCCTGCTCGCCTTCCTGGACTCGCTCTAAAAAAACACGCCGATTTCACCATTACGACAAAACAAGGGGAACAGCCATGCCCATTTCGAATCACCGCTTCAGACGACGCCCGCTATTTCTGGCTTTGATCGCCGCACTTGCGCCAACGGCCTACGCGGAAGAGACGCCGCAACTGAGTACCGTGCAGGTCAATGCCGAGCGCAATGCCGACAGCGATCTCGTGCGGCCCGATGACAAAACGCCGGCCACCGTCTACAAGGTGGATCGCGAAGCGATGCGTTTGTTCGACTCTCCGGGCGGCACCAACGCCTACACGGCGATCGCCGAAGTTCCCGGCGTCAAGGTCACGAACATCGACCCCTGGGGCCTGAACAACTCGCAGGGTGGCCAGAAAGGCATGCGGGTACGTGGAGAGCTAAGTACCCATGGGGTATCCGGCACGGTCAACGGGCTGGCGATCAGCGGCCCCGGCCCCGGCCCCGGCTACTTGTTCATGTTCGACAAGGAGAACATCGAACGCGTCGAATTCGCCCAAGGTCCGGTCGCTTCGGATCGGGCCGGGCTGTTCAACACCTACGGCGCACTCGACAGCAAATTGCGCTGGCCGGAGGCCAAGGCTGGCGGAGAAATCAACTTCACGGCCGGCAGTTGGGATTTCAAGCGAGTTTTCGGTCGCGCCGATAGCGGCGTGCTTCCTTCCGGCACCTCGTTCTTCGTCTCCGCGTCGAAAACCAGCGCCGACAAATGGCGCGGCTATGGCGACGCGCCTTCCGACCGCGACAATGCGGAGCTGGGCATTCGCCAGCAACTTGGCGACCTGCGCGTCGGCGTCTATTACGCCCAGAACGACCAGGCTCAGAACAATTACAAGGCGCTGACCTACGCCCAAGCCACCGACCTCGGTCGCTACCGGAGTTACGACTACGGCAAATCGCCGACCACCTCCGACTACTACGACTACAACCGCCAGGATTTCAGTTCGCGGGCCGTTCTCGGCGATATCGAATACGCCTTCAGTCCGAACGCCAAGTTCACACTCAAGCCCTTCTATGCCAAGGAAGAGGGCTACTACCTGTACGCCGGATCGACCAGCACGCAGGTGCAGAAATGGCTGATCGACCACGAAAGCTACGGCATCACCAGCGAATTGTCCGGCCGGCTCGCCGACACCGAGCTGAAACTTGGCTACGCCTGGACCTCCACCGCGCCCCCAGGCCCCCCGACGGCGCGCAAGCAATACCAGATCGTGGGCGGCAAGCTGGTTTTCCAGCAATGGGCTTTGCTGGCCAAAACAGTGGATCGGCATGAGTTCGACAATTACTATCTGACCGCCCAACATGCTTTCGGCGACCTGACACTGAATGGCGGTGTCCGCTACGTGCGCGAGCACCTCCCCGGCATCGATGCTTACAAATCGGGCGCTGCGACCGCCGGTGCCAGTTGGGACGTATCGACCGACGCTGCACTGTCCCGTGCCGTCAAGGACCCGACACGTAGCGTGACGGCGCGCACGCTCGATGCCTGGCTGCCGCAAGCCGGCGCCATCTACAAGCTGAGCGAGGCCGTCGACCTGCGGGTCAACGTCGGCCAGAACTTCGGCGCGCCCTCTTTCGATGCCTTCAACCAGGCGCTGGCCGGCAGTTTCACCCGTAGCCAGCAATACTGGGACCAGTTGAAACCGGAAATTTCCACCGGCATCGACCTCGGTCTGCGTGTCCGTTCCGACGACATCTATATCGACCCGACCGTTTATTACTCGCGCTCCCGCAACAAAGGCGTCAGCGTATTCAACGCCGCCACCAACACGGTGTACTCGCAAAACGTCGGCAAAACCGAAGCCAGCGGCTTCCAGCTGGCGAGCGGCTGGAGCGCGACCAGTCGTCTGCAATTGGTATCTGCCCTTTCCTACAGCCGTTCGGTCTTCCGCGAAGACGTGCAGACCACTGGCGGAGCCACACTGTCCGTCGAAGGCAAGCAATTGCCGGATGTGCCCAAATGGATGGGCAACGTCGGGGCCATCTGGCGCTACAGCGGTTTCAGCGTTGCCCCGATGCTCCAGTACGTCGGCCCGCGCTGGGCGACGACCACCTATACCGAGCGTGTTCCCGGCTACTGGCTGGCCGACCTGACCGCGGGCTACGAAAACAAGGCGCCCTGGGGAAAATGGTCGGCCACGGTCGGCGTGATGAATCTGTTCGACCGGCAATACATCGGCCAGATCAGCACCAGCGAGGTCAACACCACGGCCAACGGCGCGATCTATTACCCCGGTGCGCCGCGCACCCTGTTCGCCACCCTCGGCGCCAGCTTCTGAGGAATACACCATGCGCAAAACCACATTCATTTCCCTGTTGTGTCTGAGCCTGATTACAGGCTTCGGCGCGCAAGCCCGCGAAGTGACCGACATGGTCGGCCGCAAGGTCAACGTGCCGGACAAGATCGAGCGCGTTTTCGGCTCGGCACCGCCGCTCAACGTCCTGCTCCACGCGGTTGCACCTGAAACCATGGTCGGCCTCAGTTTTCCCGTCACCGACGAGGCCAAGCCGTTTTTCCCGCCACGTCTGCAAACCCTGCCCGTCGCCGGCGGCATTTTCGGCATGGGCCAGCAGATGAATGCCGAAACCGTGCTGGGCCTGAAGCCGGACATCGCGCTGGCCTGGAAATCGCCCTTCATCGATCAGGCCAAAATCGAGGGAGCGTTCTCCAAGACCGGCGTGCCGGTGGTCTTCATTCAGCTCGACACCCTGAACGACTGGCCCGCCGCGTTGCGCTATACCGGCCGCCTGCTCGGCCACGAAGCCATTGCCGAAAAGCAGGCGAGCTACGTCGAGCAAGCGCTGGCCAAGCTCGGCAAATTCGTCGCTGGCATCCCCGAAGCGAAGCGGCCCAAGGTGTATTACGCCGAAGGCAACGACGGCCTGGCCACCGATTGCGACAAATCCTTTCACACCGAAGCCATCGAACTGGCCGGCGGCTACAACGTCTATCGCTGCCAGCCGAAGGACCACATGGGCATGGAGCGAATCAGCCTGGAGCAGGTCATCGCCTTCAACCCGGACATCATCGTGACCCACGAGCGGAACTTCGCGGCCATCGTCAAGAACGAGCCACGTTGGCAGGGCATCAAGGCCGTGCGTGAAGGACGCATCGCCATCGTCCCGAAATGGCCGCACAACTGGGTCGACCGCCCGCCTTCGGTGATGCGCATTCTGGGTGCGCAATGGCTGGCCAGCCTTTTCTATCCCAAGGCCTACGGCTTCGACATCCATGCCCGGACGCGCGAGTTCTATCAGCTCTTTCTCGGCGTGACGCCGAGCGATGCGCAGATCGACGCGCTATTCAAATAGCCGCCCAGTCGAACTGAATCCACGCCTCCGTCCTGGCATGCCTCCTCCGATTTTGTCGTCTCTCTCCCTGCAACAGCGGGTTTCCCGCCATCGTCGCGTGGCGATGGCGGGCTTTTTTTACCGCCAAGGCTAACGAGAAGGCATGTCTGCGGTGCACTACGTCAAAACGGCAAATTTCATCATGCCCTCGCTCTCTCTGTCGCTGCCGGGCACACGGCTGCACAGGCTCGACGAGCCGGCTTCCTGTGCGCAACAGGAACGGCGGCGAGCCCGCCTGGCTTTCCTCCTGTCACTATCGATCCATGCCATGGCGCTTGCCGCTGCCGTGACGCTGAGCGCCGCACCCACGATCAAACCGGCCTCGCCAAGGCTTGAGCTGATCTGGCTGGCCGGCGAATCAGCCAAGCCCACGCCAGAGCCGCCACCGGCTGCCCCGGTCGAACAACATCAGGTGCGCGCACGCTCGACAACGGAGCACCACCGACGCATTGAACGCAACCATCCCCAAAATGCGCCAACAATCCAACACTCAACCCCGGCCGGCGAGGCTCAACCCGCGGCCACTTTACCGAGCACAAGCGTCGAGGCATCGCCAGCCCCTGCTCACGCTCTGCCGCAGGATAGCCGCACGAACAGCCAGCCCCCGGTGACCGAGGTAGCGCGTTTCAATGCCGACTACCTGCACAACCCGCCGCCCGCCTATCCACCCGCCAGCCGTCGCCGTGGCGAAGAAGGCCGCGTGCTGCTGAAAGTCTGGGTCATGCCCGATGGCCGCCCAGGCAACATTCAACTCCATGACAGCTGCGGTTTCGAACGCCTGGACAGCGCAGCCCTCGATGCCGTTCGCCGTTGGCAATTCGTCCCGGCTCGCCGGGGCAGCGAGATGGTCGCCGGCTGGGTCATCGTCCCCATACAGTTTTCACTCAAGGAGGCCGGATGAACGTCGCCGCCCTGCTTCAAGGCCGCTCCCTGCCCGTATCGCTCAAGATCGGCCCGCTGCTCATCCTGCTCGTCCTCGTCGCCATGCTGGCGGCGCTTTGCGTCGGACGCTATCCGTTGAGCATGCGCGAAATCATCGATTTCCTCGCCGCCTCGCTCGGCCTGAACAGCAACGCCCTGGCCAATTACGAAACGCTGTACAACCTGATCGTACGTATCCGCCTGCCCCGCGTTCTCGCCGCGGTGATGGTCGGTGCGGCCCTGGCGACCTCCGGTGCAGCTTTTCAAGGAGTTTTCCGCAACCCGCTGGTTTCGCCGGGACTGCTCGGCGTGCTCGCCGGTGCCGCTTTTGGCGCCGCCCTCGGCATCTTGCTCGGTCTGCCGTGGTTCTACGTTCAGTGTCTCTCCTTTCTGCTCGGCATCGCGGCCGTCGGTGTCGGCATCGGCGTAGCCGCGCTCTTCGGCAATGGCAGCGTGGTCATGATGGTGTTGGGCGGGGTGGTCAGCGGCGCGCTGTTTACCTCGCTGCTGTCGCTGGTCAAATACGTGGCCGATCCCTACAACACCCTGCCGGCCATCGTTTATTGGCTGATGGGCAGCCTCGCCGTCGCCGACCTCGGGCAGATCGCTGCGGTCACCGTTCCGATGATCGTCGGCATCGGCGGACTGATCCTGCTTGGCCGACCACTGGATGCGCTGACCATGGGCGACGACGAGGCGCGCTCGCTGGGCATCCCGGTACGGGCCATGCGCTATGCCATCGTCGCGCTGGCCACGCTGATCTCGGCCCTGACCGTGTCGCTGGCCGGCATCATCGGTTGGGTCGGGCTGATCGTGCCGCATATCGCGCGCCTGCTCGTCGGCCCGGCCAATGCGCTGCTGCTGCCGACCAGTGCGGCGCTCGGAGCCTGTTTTCTGCTCGGCGCCGATGCGATCAGCCGGACGCTGACGACGACCGAAGTCCCCATCGGCATCGTCACCGAACTGATCGGCATTCCGGCCTTTCTGCTGGTGCTTGCCCGTGCGCGCAAGGGGTGGCTATGAGACAGCTCCGCCTCGAAGCCGGCGACATCTATCACGCCTACCGGGGCAAGCCGGTATTGCGCGGCGCGTCGCTCCATCTGGCGCCGGGCGAAATCGTCGCGCTGCTGGGCGCCAACGGGGCCGGTAAAAGCACCCTGTTGCGCCTGCTGCTCGGCCTTGTCCGACCGAACGCAGGTGAAATCCGGCTAGGCGGGCGCAAGCTGGATGATTTCGGGCGGCGCGAGCTGGCCCGCCAGATCGCCTACGTACCCCAGGTTCACAGCACGCCCTTTCCCTACACCGTGCGCCAGATCGTCATGCTCGGCCGACTGCCGGCCCGCGGTTTCTTCGCCGAGGCCGACGGCGAGGATGACTCGGTGGTCGAGCGCGTGCTTGAACGGCTCGATATCGCCCATCTGGCCGAACGCCCCTACACCGAGATTTCCGGTGGCGAACGACAACTGGCCTTGATCGGGCGTGCCCTGGCCCAAGGCAGCCGCCTGCTGATCATGGACGAGCCGATGACCGGTCTCGACTTCGGTCATCAACTCTCCCTGCTCGCCCACCTTGAATCATTGGCCGCCGAAGGCTACGGAATCCTCAAGGCAACGCATCACCCGGACCACGCCCTGGCCAGCGCCCAGCGCGTCGCCATCCTGCAGCAGGGCTGCATCGTTGCCGAAGGCCCGCCAGCCGATGTACTGAGCGCCGAGTTACTGAGCCGGCTCTACGGGGTGGCGCTCGAACCGGTGAGCCTTCCGGGTGGCCGAATGCTTGTTGCACCACGACGGAGCTGAAATTCATGGCCGAATTCGCCCTCTTTGCCAACATCGAAAACTGCAGCGGCAATGCACAGCGCGCACTGCAAGCCTCGATCAACATCGTCCTCCATGCCGAGCAACTGGGTTTTGAGCAAGCCTGGCTGACCGAACATCATTTCAATGCATTCAGTATCAGCGCATCGATTCTGCCGCTGCTTTCCCATCTTGCCGGGCGCACCCGGCACATCCAGCTTGGTGCGGCCGCCGTCTTGCTACCCTTGCACAACCCCATCCGCGTTGCCGAGGATCTCGCCACAATCGATGCGCTCGCCGAAGGCCGCCTGCTGCTTGGGGTCGGACGCGGCGGTCCGTTCCCGGAGCAGTTTCGCAACTTCGGCATCGATCCCGAGCAAAGCCGCGAACGGATGGTCGAAGCCCTGACGCTGATCGAGAAAATCCTCGGCCATTACCCTGTCGACTTCGCCGGCACGTATTACCAAGCCAGCAATCTCTCGGTCTTTCCGCGACCGCCGCGTCCCCGGCTACCAACCTGGCTAGCCAGTCTGCACGGCGAGAGCATGACATTGGCTGCACAAAGGGGCTATGGCCTGATGGCCCCTTCGGCGGCACCGATCAACCGCCTGGCCGAGTCAGTCGCGCAATACCGCCGGATTTGCCCGCAACCGGCACAGCCCTTGGTCGTCGCCCGCTATTTCCTGTGTGCCGAAGACGATGCGGCGGCGCGCCGCGAGGCTGCGCCCTTCATTCGCGACTTTGCCGCCAATATGCGCAACGTCCTGCAGCAATACCCGGCCAGCCCCGCCCTGCAGCCTTTTGGGCAGAACGCCGACGCTTTTGCCGAAGAAACCCTGCTCGCCAACGCGGTGGTCGGCGACCCGGCAGCCTGCATCGATCGCTGCCAGGCTTTGCGCGAGGCCATCGGCCCGCATGTTTTGTTGCTCAAGCCTGCCTCTTACGACCCACAGATCAATCAACGTTCGCTCACCCTCTTCGCCGAACGCGTCCGCCCCTACCTGCCCTGAAACCACCACTGGAGAACATCATGTGCCAACAATCCACTGCCCCAATCGCGATCCAGCCTGCCGCCAACCATTCCTGCGGTTGCGGCACACACGGCCAATCTGCCCGTCCTGAAGTGGGACGTCGCGTACCTGCCGCACACGAGATGGATTTTCCCGAGGTCCCCTTTCCCAGTGCACGTGTACTGGCCATGGCCGGTGAATCGGGCTTGCGTGCACTGGTCCGGCGCCACCATGCCTTGCTGCGGCAGAGCGAGATCGGGCACCTGTTTTCCGCCGACGATCAGGTCTTCGCCGAAGCCGTCGAGCGCATCGCCGACTTTGTCGTCGAAGCCTGCGGTGGACCGGCCAAATTCAGCGAAAACCATGGTTCCGGCTGCATGCGGACTCGCCACTTTCCCTTCACCATCGACGAGCAAGGTCGCGAAGCCTGGCTGGCCGGACTTTTCCGCGCCATCGGCGACACCGGCTTACCGCTGGAAATCCGGGAAGAGTACTGGGCCTGGATGGAACCATTCTCCATTCGCATGATCAATCGCCGCACCATGAGGGCTCAACCGGCGCGCATCGGCTGGAACGAGGCCGGCGTTCGCTTCGCCGACCGGGGCACGGCCTGACCATGCGCCAATTTCGCCTGACACGCTCCATTGTTTTCGCTGGATGCTTGCTCGGACATGGGGTCTGCCACCCGGCGACCCCGCAACCCACAGTGCGGGTCGCTGTCGTCGGCGGTCTGGTTTTGTGCGGTGTCTGGCCGGCCCTCCGCGAGCAGGCCGAACGGGCAACCGGCCAGCGCATCGAAATGGTCGCGGCCAGCCCGAAGGAAGGCATCGTCCCCGTGTTCCGGCGTGGCGATGCAGATCTCATGCTCATCCATGGCAGCGATGAAGCCTTCGCCCTGCAAGCAGAAGGTATGGCCGCCCCCCTGCGCGCCTGGGCGATGAACGAGCACGTCATTGTCGGCCCGGCCTCAGACCCGGCCAATGTGGCGGGCAGCCCGGATGCACGCGAAGCCTTGCGCCGCATCGTTGGCACCGACTCACCGATGATCGGATTTCGCGACCCCGGCAGTTTCACCATTGCAGCAGGCCTGATACGGCGCACCGGCTTGCACGTCGGTCCCCGCCAGCAGCTCTTCGACAGCAGCGAAAGTCCAACAGACGTTTTGCGAACCGCCGCCCGTCTGGGCGCCTACGTCATTGTCGGAAAAATTCCGGTCGCTTTCGGCAAAATGCCATCCGACGGCATGCGCATCTTGCTGCAAGGCGATCCGGCGATGCGTCGAGTCTATGTCGCCGTCGAACCCGGTCCGCGACACCCGGCCAGCCGATCGGCACGGGCAACCGCACACCAGCTGACCGAATACCTGCTGGGGCCGGCCGGCCAAGCAGCATTGATACGGGCGAACGAAGCCTTGAACGGTCCGTGGATTTATCCACTGCCCGCCAGCAACTGAGCCGCAGCGCACCAATGAAAAGCATGATTGATCATCGCTTGCGTTCTGTCGGTGCATAGCCATCCGACAAAACGCTACCCGCTACTCGGCGAAAAATAAAAAGGGCGGCCACCGCCGCCCTTTGACTTCTGCCAGTGACGATCAGGCGGGGATGCCCAAAATGACATGACTGGCCTTGATCAGCGCGCAAGCCTCGACGCCTTCCTTGAGGCCCAATTCCATGACTGCCTCGTTGGTCACCACGGCATAGACGATCGTACCGCCGGCCAAGGTGATGCCGACTTCAGTATTGACCGCGCCCTTGTGCAAGACGCTGACCTTGCCAAGCAGCTGATTGCGCGCGGAAAAACGCGATTCCTGCGGGCCGACCAGCAGCATGACCCACGGTGCCTTGACGTAGGCCACCGCTTCCTTGCCCACGGCCAAGCCCAGGGACTTGACGCTGCCCTCTGTCACGATTGCGACAATTTTGTCGCCACCGGGCAGAGTGAGCTCGACTTCGGCATTGACTGCGCCGTCGACCAGAGCGGAAATTTTTCCTTTAAAAACATTGCGTGCGCTGACGTTCATGTTGTTCTCCTGAGTAGGCTTCGATAGTTGGCCCGCTTTTCGCTATATACAAAACTAACTAACGAATATTGTTGGGCTGCACAGACTTTACCGAAGATCGTTTTCATTATTCAACCATAGCGCAGCAGTTTTTTTCGAAAAATCCGTTCTGCGTTATATTGTGAAGTATACAAACAAACGAGCCAGCATCATGGACGCTATCCTGCACCGCCTGCGCGGCAAACTCGAAGTCGATTCCGAATTCGGTACCTTTCTCGGCGACACCCGCATTCGCCTGCTTGAAGCCATCGAGCAACACGGTTCGATCTCGCAAGCAGCAAAAGCCGTGCCGCTCTCCTACAAGGCGGCCTGGGATGCGGTCGATGCCATGAACAACCTGGCCGAGCAGCCCCTGGTCGTACGCTCGACCGGTGGCAAGCACGGCGGCGGCACGCAGCTGACCGAATACGGCCGCAAGGTCGTCGCCCTTTACCGCGCCCTCGAAGCCGAATACCAGGCCGCGCTCGACCGCCTGACGGCCAGCATGAACGAGGGCCAGGCCAGCGATTTCCAACAATTCCGCCAGTTGCTCAAGCACATGTCGATGAAGACCAGCGCGCGCAACCAGTTCGCCGGCAAGATCGTCGCTTTGCGTGAAGGCCACGTCGATTTCGAGGTTCGCATCAAGCTCGACGACGAAAACGAAATCGTCGCTGTCATCACCGGCGATTCGGCCGAAAGCCTGGGCCTGAACATCGGCATGGAGATCAACGCGCTGGTCAAATCGTCGTCCGTGCTGCTGCTCAACGACCCGACGGTCAAGACGACGGCACGCAACCACCTGTGGGGCGAGATCACCCGCATCCACGACGGGCCGGTCAATTCCGAGATCACGCTGACCATGAAGAGCGGCAAATCGGTCTGTGCCGTAGTCACCCACGACAGCGTCGAGCGTCTTGGCCTCGCCGTCGGCGAGCAGGCCTGCGCGGTATTCAAGGCCTCGGCCGTGATCCTCTGCAAGTACTCCTGAGCGCTGGAATCCACCATGAACCGCGAAACCGACAGCCCGCCCTCGCTCCGCATTGGCCCTGGTGCCGCCTTCGCGCATGGCTGCTGTAGGGGTTTTCGTCCCAACTCGGCCTTAGCTGCTGCACCGGTGACCGCCCAGCACCAGCCTGAACACAGCCAAACGAGCGCCAATGATCCGCAAATCGGAAAGTCCAGCGCCGGCCCCACCGTATTCCCATATCACCTCCAGGAGAACGCCATGAAACGCCTCAGCTTGCTGCTCGCCACCCTGCTCGTCAGTGCCGGCGCCCTAGCCGACGAAGTGCAGGTCGCCGTCGCCGCCAACTTCACCGGCCCGATCCAGGTCATCGCCAATCTGTTCGAGCGCGATACTGGCCACAAACTTATCGCGTCCTATGGCGCCACCGGCAAGTTCTACGCCCAGATCAACAACGGCGCACCGTTCGAGGTGCTGCTCGCCGCCGACGACGAAACCCCGGCCCGCATGGTCAAGGAAGGCTCAGCGGTCGCCGGCAGCAATTTCACCTACGCCATCGGCAAGCTGGTCTTGTGGTCGGCCAGCCCCAATCTGGTCGATAGCAAGGGCGAAATCCTGAAGAAAGGCGGCTTCAAGCATCTCGCCCTGGCCAATCCGAAGGCGGCCCCCTACGGCGCGGCCGGCATGCAGGCGATGGGCAAGCTCGGCGTCGCTGACGCCATCAAGCCGCTGATCGTGCAGGGCGAGAACATCTCGCAGACCTATCAGTTCATCTCCACCGGCGCCGCCGAACTCGGCTTCGTCGCCTACTCGCAGGTGATCAAGAACGACAAGATCGGCAGCGGTTCGGGCTGGCTCGTGCCGGGCAATTTGTATGACCCGATCCGCCAGGATGCGGTAATCCTGACCAAGGGCAAGGACAAGCCGGCCGCCGTGGCGCTGCTCAATTATCTGAAAGGCGACAAGGCCAAGACCGTCATAAAATCTTTCGGCTACGAATTGCCCTGAGCCAAAGCATGAGTCCCTACACGCTGACCGACGCCGAACTCGAATCGCTACTGGTGGATGACACGCCGGCTGGCGATGCGACCACCTACGCCCTCGGCATCGGCCAGCAAGCCGGGACCATGGTCTTCCGCGCCCGCCACGACATGGTCCTGTGCGGCAGCGAAGAAGCCCGGCGCATGGGCGAACTGCGCGGCCTGACCGTCTTCGGTACGGTGCGCGCCAGCGGCGAGCGCCTGATGGCGGGCGAAACCATCCTGACGCTGGAAGGCGAAGCCGCCGCCCTGCATCAGGTCTGGAAAACGGCACAGACGCTGATGGAATACCTGTCGGGCATCGCCACCAGCGCTGCCGATATCGTTGCAGCTGCCCGCCGGGGCAACCCGGAGATCGGCATCGCTTGCACGCGCAAGAACTTTCCCGGCACCAAACGGGCAGCGATCAAGGCCGTGTTGAGCGGCGGCGCCAGCCCGCACCGCCTCAGTTTGTCGGAAACCCTACTCGTCTTCGCCGAGCATCGCGTTTTCCTTGGCGGGGAAAAGCCGGCCGACACGGTGCACCGCTTGCGCCGACAGTGGCCGGAACGTGCCATCGTCGTCGAGGTGGCCGACGAAAACGAAGCGCTGGCCTGGCTTCTGGCCGACGCCGACATCCTGCAACTGGAAAAATGGCCGGTCGAGGCCGTGCACCGCATCAAGCAGCACATCGCCCCCGGTTCGCGCACCCGGCTGGCCGCCGCCGGCGGCATAAATTCTGCTAATGCAGAAAGCTATGCGCGGGCCGGGGCGGACATTCTGGTCACTTCGGCCCCGTACTTCGCTCCGCCGCGCGACGTGGCGGTTACGCTCACTGCTGCCTGAGACAGAACGACCATGAAAATCGCCATCGCCACCAAGGATTTCACCGAAGTCAGCGGCCACGCTGGCCAGACCCGCCAATGGCTGCTTTACGACCTGTCGCAACACCAGTCCAACCAGTTGCTACCTGCACCGAAAATGATCGAACTGGGCAAGGACGAGGTGCTGCACGTCTTCGAGGACGACCGCCCGCACCCGCTCGACGGTGTAGACATCGTGGTCGCCAATAGCGCCGGCGACGGTTTCATCCGCCACATGAAGAAACGCGGCACCGAAGTGCTGCTCTCCGGCGAGCGCGACCCGGCCGTGGCCATCACCCGCATCCTCGCCGGCGAAGCGTTGAGCGACCCGCGTTTCGACATCACCACAACCCTGTGTAAGATTCGCGACCTGTTTTCCCGACACTGACCCTGCATGGATTCCGCCGATCTCGCCGCCGTCTGGCTGACCCTCAAGCTCGCCACCGTTGTCACGGTGCTGCTGTTGATCGTCGGCACACCCATCGCCTGGTGGCTGGCGCGCACCCGCTCGCGGCTCAAGGGCGCAATCGGCGCGCTTGTTTCGCTGCCGCTGGTGCTGCCGCCGACCGTGCTCGGCTTCTACCTGCTAATCTTCATGGGTCCGAACGGGCCGCTCGGGCATCTGACCCAGTCGCTCGGCCTCGGCGTGCTGCCCTTCACCTTCCCCGGCCTGGTCATCGCCTCGGTGTTCTACTCGCTGCCCTTCGTCGTCCAGCCGATCCAGAACGCCTTCGAGGCCATCGGCGAGCGCCCGCTCGAAGTCGCCGCCACGCTGCGCGCCAGCCCGTGGGACGCCTTCTGGTCGGTCGCCGTGCCGCTGGCCAAGCCGGGCTTCCTGTCCGGGGCCATTCTCGGCTTCGCCCACACGGTCGGCGAATTCGGCATCGTGCTGATGATCGGCGGCAACATTCCGGAAAAGACCCGCGTCGTCTCCGTGCTGATTTACGACCACGTCGAGGCACTGGAATACGCGCAAGCCCACTGGCTGGCCGGCGGCATGGTGGCCTTCAGCTTCCTCGTGCTGCTCGCGCTATACACCTTCAACCCGGCCCGGAAGCAGATCGCATGAGCGCCGCCCCAGCCGACATCCGCGCCCGCTTTGCCGTCGATCGCGGCGATTTCCGGCTCGACGTCGACCTGACGCTGCCGGGCGAGGGCATCACGGCGCTGTTCGGCCACTCCGGTTCCGGCAAGACCACCTGCCTGCGCGCCCTCGCCGGCCTTGAACGATTTGCCGGCGGTTACTGCGCACTGGGCAACACCGTCTGGCAGGACGACAGCCGCGGCATCTTCGTGCCAACGCACCAGCGCGCGCTGGGTTACGTCTTTCAGGAAGCCAGCCTGTTCCCGCATCTCTCGGTGCAGCAAAACATGGTTTTTGGCCAAAAACGCGCGTGCACCGCAGGAGTCGGTCTGCAGCTCGCCGAGGTGGCCGAACTGCTCGGAATCGCCCACCTGCTGGCGCGCAAGCCGAGCGAACTCTCCGGCGGTGAGCGCCAGCGCATCGCCATCGCCCGCGCCCTGCTCGCCGGGCCGGAGATTCTGCTGATGGACGAGCCGCTCGCCGCGCTCGACCTCAAGCGCAAGCTGGAAATCCTGCCCTACCTCGAACGCCTGCACGGCGAACTGTCGATTCCTATCATCTACGTCAGCCATGCGCCGGACGAAGTTGCCCGCCTGGCTGACCACCTCGTGCTGCTCGACCAGGGCAAGGTTGTCGCCAGCGGCCCGCTCAACGACGTGCTGTCGCGCCTCGATTTACCGGTCGCCTTTGCCGACGATGCCGGCGTCGTCATCCCGACCCGCGTGGCCGAACACGAGGCCGACGACCTGACCCGCCTTGAATTCCCCGGCGGCGCGATCTACGTCTCGCGACGCAGCGAGCCGGTCGGCACCCATCTGCGTTGCCGCATCCACGCCCGCGACGTCAGCCTGACCCTCGCCCCGCAGTTGCAGAGCAGCATCCTGAACTGCGTCGCCGCCAAGGTGGTTGATCTCGGCCCGACCGACACGCCGGGCCATGTACTGGTCCGCCTCGACGTCGCCGGCCAGCCGCTACTCGCCCGCATCACGCAGCGCTCCGCCGACAAACTCGGCATCCGCCCTGGCCTCGCCTTGCGCGCGCAGATCAAGGCCGTGGCGCTGCTCGCTTAAGCCTGCCGAGGACGCAGCAAGCGCGTCAGCACGCGCAGGTTCTCCCACTGATACAAGGCGAGGCCGAGCAGGATCAAACCGGTACCGGCCCACACCCGCCAGCCGATCACTTCATCGTTCAGCGCATGCCCGAGCAAGAGTGCGATCACCGGCGTGATCAGCGTAATCAGCGCCACACGCGAGGCCTCCATGTGCTTGATCACGTAGTAATACAGCGCAAAACCGAGCACCGAGCCAAAGATACCGAGATAGGCGATGGCCGAAGCCGAACGCAGCGGCAGTTCGGCAGGCACCGCACCGCCATCCAGCCACCAGACCAGGCCGAAGAACGGCAGCGACGTCGATAGCGTGCCAACCGTCGTCGCCAGCGGCGGGCTGTCGTCACCGATGCGCTTCAAGCCGACCAGCCCCGCCGAGTAGATCGCCACCGCCGCCAGCAAGGCGGTCAGGCCGGCCAGGGCATGCTCGCCACCCAGGCTGTCGCCATGCAGGAAGATCACACCGAGACCCGCTGCACCGAGCAGCGTGCCGAGCAGGCGCAGCGGCGTCAGCGAACGCTCGCCCAGCCAGACGGCCGCCATCAGACTTGCCATCAATGGCGAAAGGCCGAACAGCACCGAGACCAGCCCGGAATGCACATAACGCGCGCCCCAGTAAGTCAGCGCCATGGCGCCAAACAGGCTGGCCCCGCCCAGCAGGTAGGCGCGGCGGGCGCGGGCATGCAGCGGCAGACCAATGCGCCAGGCGACGACCAGTACGGCGGCCAGAATCAGGCCGATGGCCATCCGGGCGAAGACGGCGAAGGCGAAACCGGCCCCCTGCGTGCTCCACTGAATGGCGAGCGGCGTGGTGGACCAGATCAGGACGATGCCGAGATAGGCAGCGGGTACGGACATGAATTTCTCCTCAGTGCAATGGCGTCGGGCTGGATGGCGGCGGATGCAGGGCGGCACGCGCCGCCTGCTCGGCGTCGATGAAGGCGGCGATCATGGCGCGCCAGGTGGCCTCGACAACTCGTCGCTCCGCGCCCAGCTCGACGGCCAGCGCATCGACGCGTGCCAACACCTGCGCTACACGCTGCGGCGCAGCCACGGCAGCAGCGTCCTTTTTGAAGCGGGCGGCCTGCTGCACACAGGCACCGCGCTCGGCGATCAGCCCAACCAGCTGGCGATCCAGCCGGTCAATCTGGCCGCGTATTTCTTCCAGCGAACGACATTCGATGATCGGATTCATGGCTTTTCCTTTCGGGAGACAAAACAAAAAGGCCGCGGGGTTCAAGCCGCGGCCTTCTGGGAAACTGGTGTTTTAAATCGACTGAACGACTATACCCTCCCCGGCTGCGGACGCACGCCCATGCGCCATGCGCGCAGAACGCGACGGCACGGGAAGATCGGCAGCGAGATCAGGATTTCGGCAAACATGGAAAGCATTCTGGTGGCAAAGGCGAGCAGTGGTCAAGGAAAAATTGGCCTGCATGCGACACGCCACTCGGCTATGCTTTTGCCATTCAATCGCTGATCCTGCGAACACTCGATGACATTGCTACGCTGGCTGTTATTACTCCCCGCCTGCCTGAGCGTTTGGCTCCTCGTCGTGGTTCTGGCCATGTGGGCGCATGGGCATGTCACTCTCTGGCTCTGCCCGCCCGATATGATGGTTTCCGGAATGTGCGAGGACATGGCGATTCAGGAAAGGATCGATCTGACCTATGCCGTCTTCGCCCCCGTATCGGCGGTGGCAGTCGTCACCACGGCTTATCTGCTCGCCCCGCAAAATAAGCGCAAGGCTTCGCTCGTCACCTTGCTCTTGGGCAGCGTGATCACCATCGCCTTCTTCTGGGGCAGCTTCTCCCTGATCGCAAGCACGATAACGGGAGGAGCATTGACTTACGCACTGCTGTGCCATCGGAAAAATGTCCCCCCGACCAACGATCAAGCCTGAAGCAATGACCATGATGGATCCAGCCCAAACTCCGCCTCCGCCCTACTACGCAGTGATCTTTACCTCGACCCGGACGCCGGGCGACAACGGCTATGGCGACATGGCCGAGCAAGTGCTCGAACTGGCCCGCCAGCAACCCGGCTTTCTCGGCTTCGAGAGTGCCCGTCAGGAAATCGGCATTTCGGTGTCGTACTGGGCCAGCCTGGAAGCGATCCAGGCCTGGAAGGAAAACGCTTTTCACCGCCAGGCGCAGGCTCGTGCCCGCGATTGGTACGCCGGATTTCGCGTGCGCGTCTGCAAGGTCGAGCGGGAGTATGGCTTCTGACGCGCAACGCCACCGGCGGGACAATCCCGCGTAGAATCATTCCATTCTCATAACCCAAGGAGCAACGGCATGACTTTCGGCGAATCGATTCAAACCTGCTTCAGCAAATACGCAGACTTCACCGGCCGCGCATCGCGTTCGGAATACTGGTGGTGGGCGCTGTTCAATTTGCTCGTCTGCCTGGGCGCGGCGATGATCAGCGACATTCTCTATGGCCTGATCGCCCTCGGCCTGCTGCTGCCCAACATTGCCGTCGGCGTTCGCCGCTTGCACGATATCGACAAGAGCGGCTGGTTTCTGCTGGTCGGCCTGATCCCGTTCATCGGCTGGCTGGTGCTGATCTACTGGGCGGTGCAGGAGCCCAAGGAACCTAACCGGTTCTGAGTATTTTTCCGGCGGTCGCGCATTTGCGACTGGCCGCCGGAAATTGGCCTTTTTCGACGGTGCACCGCAGCAGTGGGGTTCAGGCCCCCAAGGCCAATGCACCTTGCCGCACGTAGGCGGTAAATTCATCGCTCGAAACCGGTTTGCCGAACAACCAGCCCTGGAAGGCCTGGCAACCGTTGGCGAGCAGGAACTCGAACTGAGCCTCAGTCTCGACCCCTTCCGCCACCGTGTGAATATCCAGGGATTCGCTGAGGGCCAGGATGGCGCGAATGATCGCCGCGTCGTTCGGATCGGTCGCGATATCGCGCACGAAGCTGCGGTCGATCTTGAGTTGCTCCAGCGGCAAACGCTTCAGGTAGGACAGCGACGAATAGCCGGTGCCGAAGTCGTCCATCGAGAAGCAGACGCCGAGCGCATCGATCTCGCGCATCTTGGCCACGATCAGATCGACGTCGTTGAGCACAACGCTTTCGGTCAGTTCGAGTTTGAGGCGCGATGGCTCCACGCGATGGTTTTTGAGTACCGCCTTGACCTGATCGACGAAATCGCGATGCTGGAACTGCCGGGCGCTGACGTTGACCGCCATCTGCAAACCGGCAGTGGCCGGATCGTTGGCCCACTGCGCCAATTGGCGGCACGCTGTTTCGAGAACCCAATGACCGACCTGCAGAATCTGCCAGTTGTCTTCAAGCAGCGGAATGAAGCGATTCGGCGGCACATTGCCGAGGGTTTCGGAACGCCAGCGCAGCAGCGCCTCGGCACCGATCAGTGCGCCTGAACGATTGACCTGCGGCTGGTAATGCAATTCGAACTCGTCCCGTTCCAGGGCACCGTTCAGCGCCTGCTCCACCTCCATGCGCGCATCGATGGCGGCCTGCATTTCCGGGTTGTAGAAGCGAATGGCGTTACGCCCTGCCTCCTTGGCTTGATACAACGCGATGTCGGCTTGCTTCAGCAAGGCATCCGGCGCCAGATCCTTGCCCCGGTAAAGCATGACGCCGACTGAGGTGCTGCAACGGTATTCCATGGTCTCGTGCTTGAGTCGATACGGCTGCCGGATGGCCTCATGCACTTTTTCCGCCACCCGTTCCGCCTGGGTCGCAGCGAGTTCCTCCTCCGACGCCAGCTCTTCCAGAACAACTACATACTCGTCGCCGCCGAGGCGGGCCACCGTATCGCATTCACGCACGACCTCGCTCAAACGGCGCGCCACTTCGATCAGCAACTGGTCGCCCACATCGTGCCCCTGGGTATCGTTGAGCGCCTTGAAATGGTCGAGATCGAGCATCAGCACGGCACCAAAGCGCTGGCTGCGGGCGCTGGAAGCCATGGCATGTTCCAGGCGGTCCATCAGCAGGCGACGGTTGGCCAACTGGGTCAGGGGGTCGAAGTAGGCCAGGTGGCGAATCTGGTCTTCCGCCTTGACCCGCTCGGTGATGTCTTCCTGCAGAACGACCACTTCGAGTGCCTTGCCGTACTCGTCGAACACCGCATAAGCCACCGCACGAATCCAGCATTTGCCTTGGTACAGGCGGCCCATGGGGTTACGCGAGAAGTCATAGGCGATCAAGGGCAGATCGACCTCTTCACCGGCCAGAATGCGCTGCAGCAAGGGCGGAATGCCCGCCTGAATCACCTGCTCGTCGGCGAAAACGTTGTAGCTCCGCGCATTTTCGAAGGTCGTTCCCCACAGTTTTTCCCAGGCCTTGTTGACCCGCAACACATAACCCTTGGGCGAAAAGACCACAATCGGGATCGGCGACTGTTCCGATAGCCGTCGATAACGCTGTTCGCTTTCGTGCAACGAGGATTTCGAATCGAGCAGGTTGCGATTGGCCTCGATCAGATCGCGCATCAAGTTGTGTTTCACCAAGCGGTCCAGCACTAGCAGGGAACCAATGATCAGCGAGGTACTGAAGGTGAAAGGCGGCGAGTAGGCCAACGGATAAGCGACAACCAACACGGCGACGCTTGCAGCGAGCACCAGCAGCGCCCACGTCAGGCTGGTCAGGGCCAGCGCCAGGATGAAAGGAATCCAGATGCCTTGCGGGATGGCATGCTCGAAAGCGCGCGCATCGAAGATGAAAGCGAGGCCAACGGTCGACAGCAATAAAAGAATGCGGACCAGCCAGTCCCGCTGGCGGAAATACAGCAGTGCGATGGCTGCCGCAAAGCTGGCGGCGATGGAAAACCCCCAACGGCGAGCCAGCAAATTGCCGGACCCCGGATCTCCCGCATGGATTTCCGCCGAACTGAACCACGCTTCGGTCAAAAACATCACCATGGCGAACAGCGCAGCAATGAGCACTGCAATAGCGTTCAGACGTTGCCGCTGGCTGTTGGGAAACTTCATTGGATCGACGAAATGCCCAGTGGGTGGGAAAGTGGAAATATCGGCAGTCTAAGGCAAAGTAATTGCAAAATCGATGCAACAATTGTCACAACACAAAACTTAACCTATAGCGTTGTATTCATGCCGCATATAAATTCAAGAGAACCTCCGGCGATCATGCGGCATGGACGGAAAGCCCTCTGAAAATCATCAATTTTCCGCAGTGCACCGCAGCAGTCGCACCAATTCAGTCAGCCAACTCGACCTGACCGCTGACATTGACCGAAATCCGCGTCTCGCCACCCTCCAGCGGCATGGCTGCCGCGCCGGCCTTCATCGATTCCATGGCCCCGCGCATCATCGGCATGGGCATGCCGCCGCCCTGGCTGATGGAAAGCTGTTTCAGACGCCAGGGTCTCCCCAGTTGGCTGGCTACGACGTCGGCACGCGTCTGAAAAGCCTTGATCGCCTCGCGGGTGGCCGCTTCCTCCACCTGGCGGCGCGTCTCCGGCCTGGGCTGCAAGCTCACCTCGCCAATGGCCAGGCGCATCTGCTGCAGGCGACCCAGCAAGACCGACATGCTCGCCAATTCGGTGCTTTCGAGCAGCAACTCGCTGCGCATGCGCCAGCCCTCGATTTTCTGTCCGGCGCCATAGACGGGCCAGCTATGCTGGTTGCCGCTCCTCGCTGAAACATCGTTGTGGGTGCGCGCTAAACGCAGGGCCTCGGCGATGTCGCGATTGACCTTTTGCGCGGCCTCGCCGGCATTGCTCCCGCTGGCCTCGGAATAGACCACCGCACGCACCATATCGTTGTTGGCCGGCAACGAGGCCTCCGCAGCCAGATCGACCAGCGTTCCGGCTTGCGCCGGCAGACTGACCGCCAGGGCGGCAGCCAAGAGGGATGGCAGCAGTAACTTCATGACATTCTCCAAACAGGCGGATAGCGGGATATTACGCTGCCAGGCGCTCCGCCAGATAATCCATCAAGACCCTTACCCGGTGGGGCACGTGGCGGTTGCCCGGCAGCATGGCGTAGATGCCGAGTTCCGGCATTTCGTAGTCGGTCAGGATATGGACCAGTCGACCGTCGGCAATATAGTCCTCGGCGATGAAGTCCGGGTGGCAGGTGATCCCCATGCCGCGCGCCGCCGCTTCGACCAGCACATTGCCATTGCTGGCCGTCAGGCGGCTGCGTACCGGCACATCCTTCGGCTGGCCGTCGACCAGAAAATGCACGCTGCCCGTATTGGCGAGCGTGTAGCCGAGGTACTCGTGGTGCGTCAGGTCATCCGGCCGCTGCGGCGTGCCATGGCGGGCCAGATAGTCGGGCGAGGCCACGACATACATGTGCGCCACACCCAGTTTGCGCGCTACGTCAGCCGGGGCGAGCCGGCTGGTGATGCGAATGGAGAGGTCGATGCCCTCTTCGATCAGGTTCATGCGACGGTCGCTGTAGTCCATATCCAGCGACACCTCGGGATATTGCGCTGCGAAATCGAGCAGTAGCGGTGCAACGCGCTTCAGGCCAAAACTGAGTGGCAGCGCGATGCGGATCGGGCCGCGCGGCGTCAGGCGCTCGGCCGCGATATCCGTTTCCGCCGCCTCGACCAGATTGAGGATGACCCGGCATTTCTCCAGATAGGCCGAGCCGGCCGACGTGAGCGTCAGCCGCCGCGTGCTGCGCGCCATCAGCTTGATGCCGAGATGGCTCTCCAGCGCCGCCACCTGCCGCGTCACCACCGATCGGGCGACACCCAACTGCTGCGCCACTGCGGAGAAACTGCCCAGTTCCGCCACGCGGACAAAGAGGCGCATTGCATCGAGTCGGTCCATTGTTGCAATTCAGGCAATAAACATTTGCAAATTGTCCCCTATTTCGCACGAATAGCAAGGACTACATTACGTCCAACGACAACGGAGCAAGACCATGAACACCACCCGACAACCCGCCCTCTTCGTCCCGCACGGCGCGCCGACCTTTGCGCTGCGCCCGGGTGCGGCCGGTGCGGCGCTGCGCCAGATGGCCGACCGGCTGGAACGCCCGCGCGCCATCGTCATCGTCAGCCCGCATTGGGAAACCGCCGTGCCGACCGTGGGCCTGGCCGAGCGGCTGGAAACGATTCACGATTTCTGGGGTTTTCCGGAAGAGCTGTACGCCCTGCGCTATCCGGCCACCGGTTGCCGCGAAGCGGCCGACGAAGTGGTCGCCGCGCTGCAGGCTGCACAACTGCCGGTCGCTACCGATGCCGAACGTGGCCTCGACCATGGTGCCTGGGTGCCGCTACGCCTGATGTTCCCGGATGCCGACATTCCGGTCGTGCCGCTATCGGTGCAGGCGCAGCTTGGCCCGGAGCATCACTACCGCATCGGCCGTGCCCTCGCTCCCCTGGCCGACAAAGGCTTTCTGATCATCGGCTCGGGCAGCATCACGCACAACCTGCGCGACTACCAGATGGCCTATCAGATGGGCGGCCAGACGCCGGCTTATGTGCGCGAATTCGCCGATTGGCTGGCTAGCAAGCTGGCCACCGACGACACCGCCGCCCTGCTCGATTACCGCAGCCAGGCCCCGCAGGCCAGCCGCGCCCACCCGCGCGACGAGCACTTGCTGCCGCTCTACGTCGCTTATGGCGCAGCCGGCGAACAGCCGACAACCGAACGTTTCCATGCCGGCATCGACGATTACGTGATCGCGATGGACGCTTACCGTTTTTTGCCCCAATAAGGAGGTACACCGTGGCACACCAATACACCAAGACCGCCAAAAGCCTGCACTGGCTGATGGCCATCCTGCTCTTCGGCCTGCTCGCCCTGGGCTTCTACATGCACGATCTGCCGCTGTCGCCGGAGAAACTGCAGCTCTACTCCTGGCACAAATGGGCCGGCGTCACCGCCTTCCTGTTGGTGCTGGTGCGTCTCGCCTGGCGCGTTACCCATCGTCCGCCGGCCCTGCCAGACAGCATGACGAAAACGATGCAACTCGCCGCCCATGCCGGCCATCTCGGACTCTACCTGCTGATGCTGGCGATCCCGCTTAGTGGCTGGCTGATGAGTTCGGCCAAGGGTTTCCAGACCGTGTGGTTCGGCGTTCTGCCCATCCCCGATCTGCTCGACAAGAACAAGGAGCTGGGCGACCTGCTGCAACAGCTGCACATGCTCCTCAACCTGGCTTTCATCGCCATCCTCGCCGGCCACATCGGTGCGGCACTGAAGCATCACTTCATCGACAAGGACGACATCCTGACCCGGATGCTGCCCAAGCACTGAACCCCGCCCCAAGGAGAAACTCATGAAAAAGATCATCCTCGCCGCCGCCCTGGCCACCGCCCTTTCTGCCCAGGCCATCGAATACAGCAATGTCCAGCCGGACAAGAGCAGCATCGCTTTCACCTATAAGCAGATGGGTGTGGCGGTAGACGGCAAGTTCAAGAAGTTTTCCAGCCAGCTCAGTTTCGACCCGGCCAAGCCCACCGCCGCCAAGGCCACCTTCGATGTCGAACTGGGCAGCGTCGATACCGGCGCCCCGGAAGGCGATCAGGAAGTCGCTGGCAAGCCGTGGTTCAACACCAAGGCTTTCCCGACCGCCCGCTTCGTCTCCGGCACGGTCAAGCCGCTCGGCAACAACCGCTACGAAATCGCCGGCCAGCTGAGCATCAAGGGCAAGACGCAGGATGTCGTCGTCCCCGCCAGCTTCACCGCCCAGGGCAACACCGGCGTGTTCGACGGCAGCTTCACCATCCGCCGCGCTGATTTCGCCATCGGCGAGGGCAGCTGGGCCAAGTTCGACATCGTTGCCAACGACGTCGTCGTCAAGTTCCGCATCACCGCAGCAAGCAAGTAAAACCCAACCCACACAGGAGAATCACCATGCAAAAGCAAATCGCCTTCATCGCTCTCGCCGCCGCCCTCGCCACCCCGGCCTTCGCCGCTCCGGAAACCTTCGTCGCCGACAGCAGCCACACCTTCTCGCGCTTCTCGTACAGCCACTTCGGCTACTCGACCCAGCTCTCCCGCTTCAACAAGAACACCGGCACCGTCGTGCTCGACAAGGCCGCCAAGACCGGCAAGGTCGACATCGTGATCGACACCAAGTCGGTCGATACCGGTAACGACACCTTCAACGAGCACATCCAGGGCGAAGATTTCCTCGACACCGCCAAGTACCCGACCGCCACCTTCAAGTCGACCAAGGTCGTCTTCGAAGGCGACAAGCCGGTGGCCGTCGAAGGCAACCTGACCCTGAAGGGCGTGACCAAGCCGGTTACCCTGACGGTGACTTCCTTCCAGGCCATGCCGCACCCGATGCTGAAGAAGGATGCCATCGGCGCCAACGCCTACACTGTGGTCAAGCGCTCCGAATTCAACGCCGGCAAGTACGCTCCGTACGTCGGCGACGAAGTGCGCATCGACGTGGCTATCGAAGCCATCAAGCAGTAACTGACACGCAAGCAACAAAAAAGCCGCGGTTTCGCGGCTTTTTTTCGTTCAATGAAGCGGAAGCAAAGGCCCTTTGCTGGCGCCTAGTGGCTCCACAACTCCAGTGGAAGCACACCGAAGGTTTTCCGCAGGAATTCCTTCGCTTGGGCTGCGGTAACCGGCAATTCGAAGGAAATCTCCTTGGCGAATTCCTGGCCGGGCAAACGGTAAAACCAGGTACGACGATGGACAATCATGGCTCAGTTGCTTTTAAGGCTGCCCGCGTCGAATCAGATAGACCTTATGTACGCTGCGCGGCTCGGCGACAATATCTCCGGTTGGCAAGACAGCAGGAAAACATTCCGCATGCCGGAGCTCGATCTCGAAACCGTCAGCATACAACAGCTGGATTTCTTCTGACGCTTCAATTGCTGCCGATTCCGATTCTTCGTCATCGAGATCTTCCACCGTCAGCAGAAAAATCACGCAGTCGGCCGGCAGGATGGCGCGCAAATGCGCCACATAACTCGCCCGCAACTCTTCTGGCAGCGCGGTCAACGAAGCCCGGTCATAAACCGCCTTAACGCCGACCAGATCGCTCGCAGCTAGCTGAAAGAAATCGCCGCAAAAAATCTCCATGCGCTCGTGCGCCCACTGCACCAGCGCCCCCCGCGATGCTCGCTTCGGCTGCAAGCGGCTTTCCCGGAAAAACGCCCGCACCGCCACCGGACTGAGCTCGATACCGGTCACCGGATGCCCCTGGCGATAAAGCCAGAGCAGATCGAGGCTCTTGCCGCACAAGGGCACGAAGACGCGGTCGTTCGCGGCCAGCGCGAGTTCCGGCCAGAATCTGAGTAGAGAAGGATTGACTTCGTGCTGATGAAAATCGATCCGGTTGGCACGCCAACCGGCCCGCCAAAGGGCGTGATCGGGGTGGGACATGTCCAGCAACCTTGAAAAGCGTTTGAAAGCGGCAGCGATGCCGTGCGGAGCTTTTCAAGGTGACCGGCGCTGGGCACGAATTAAGCGCACCCACTATGCGCCGAAAGCAGCGCTACCGCAACGCTGAATTTTCCTCGCCGGCCGTTTCGCGCTCCTGCTGGTTGTCCTGCGCCGCCGCCTCGCCACGCTCCGCTGCCAACCTGGCCTGCCACTGCGCCTCGCTCAGCCCGTGGCTGCCGTCGCAGTATTGCCGGCGGCCACAGCCGCAGCGGCCAAAGTCTTCAGAATTTTGTTGGACACGAATTGCCATCGCTCTCTCCGTATTATTCCAATGCTCGCGCAAAGATCGGCCCGATAGACCCGATGAGGCGCAGAACGTTCCGTGGTCAGGATAATTTCAGCAATCGGCGGCAAAATGCGCCTGATCCCAAGGAGCTTTCATGAGCACCCTTAAACAATTTTTGATTACCGCTCGCCAACGCCCCATTGTCGTTACCGCGTTGAAAGTTGCCCTGGTCGTTGGCAGCATTCTGAACGCGATCAACCAAGGCCAGCATCTGTTCGACGGCACGGCAATCTCCTGGCCGCACGTCGGCCTGAACTACATCGTCCCTTTCTGCGTTTCGACCTACAGCGCCACCCGCGCGGCAATGCGTACGGAAAGCACCACGCCACCTCAAAACTGAGGGCTTGGTTTTTGCCCATTTTGGCCGGTGCACCGCAGCGGTCACGCCAGCCTATTGAATCAGCGCTCCCCGCTGCTCCGCCAGACCGATCGTCGCCTCGATACCCGAAGTAAAACGCAGGAAATCGGCTTCGATGCCGTCGCTGAAAATCACGCCCTCCTCAGGCATCAGGGAGCGCAACTTCAACTCGCGGCCGGGATCGATCGAGCCGAACACCATCTCGGCCTGACTGGCCACACTGGGAAACGGCTCGCGCACGGCATAGACCAGGCGCTCCGCATCCCACGGCATCGGCTGATAGCTGGCCAGCGCACCGGCGGCACCGCCAAACGCCCCGGCGATGGCGCAGGCACCGGTAATGACGCTCTTCATCCAGGCCGTCGAACCGAGGCCGGTCGAGATGATCAGGCCGCTTGAACTCTGCCGCTCGCGTCGCTGATCCTGCTCGATCTCGTAGCGCGCCGAGGTGTGGCTGCGCGGCCCGACGAAGAAATCATTCACCGCATACAACACCTGGCCGTCGGACAAGGCCGCCTTGGCCATGGTCACGGCCCGTGCCGGCCGGCGGTCGGCGACGATCTCGGGCAAAACCTTTTTCAGATCGGCCGGGGCAAAGGGCAACAGCACGCCATCGTAGCGACTGCGATCCGGATTGACCCCGACCAGCGGCTGACCGTTGAGATATTTCATCACGTTGGCAACCAGCCCATCCTGACCGAGGGCAACGACGATGTCGTCGCCCCCGAACAGGTAATTGGGCAGGAATTGCCGATCCATCGTCTGCCGCCGCGGGAAGGCGCCGACCACCTGCATCACCTGCGCCCGCGCCGCCGCATAGGCTTCGTGTTCGCGCTCGTAATCAGCGAAATCCCCACCCAGCCGTTCAACATAGAAGCGCGCCTGGGCCAGTGAATTGAAGCGCTGGATCAATTCCTCCAGTCGGCTACGGCGGGTGACGACGATCACCTTGCGGTCGAGAATGCTGGCCATGGCGTACGCTCCTTACTGTTCGGCAGCCCTCGCCCCGATCAGGGACTGGAGCAGTTCCGGCGACATGTTGAGTTGCCCGATGCGCTCGGCGTTCTCGGCCAGGCTGCCGAAGGCCTGCGCGATCAGTTGCGCCGGCCCCATGCCGGACGAAGCCAGCGCCTGGATCACGCGCGGATCGATACTATCGAAGGCCTTCATCACCGCCGCCACACGATAACCCTCGGCTTCGGCCGAAGTACGGGCGTTGCCGGCTTCGAGTTCGACAAACTCCTTGCGCCGTCCTTCCAGGGTAATACGCGCCTCCATATCAGCCGCCTGCAACTCGGATTCCTTCTGGCGAATCGACGCTTCGGCCGCCATCTGGGTTTCGCGAATGGTGCGCTGCTTGAGCTCGACGGCCACCTCGGTATCGAGTTCGCTCTCCTTGATCGCCCGCTCGTTTTCCACCGCCGCATTGCGCCGGGCATAGATCGCATCGTCGGCCGCCTTCAGGATCATCTCGCGCACCTCGGCCTCCAGCGCCCGCGCGGTTTCCGCCTTGGGGCGCACCGCAACGATGGCCGACGACAGAATCTCCAGGCCCAGCGCCACGATATCGCCACGCGCCTGCAGCGCGGCCTGCACCTCACCGGCAATGATCTCGGCGCCCTGCAGACAGTCGCGCAGCGAGCGCCGGCTGACCGCCTGCTGGACCAGCACCTCGACCGCGCTCTCGACCCGGGTACGCAGATTTTCCGGATCTTCCGACGCATAGCTGCCATTGGCGGCCAGGGTGAAGTTGAGCATGCCGGCAATCCTCTTCGGATCGGCAATGCGATACGCCAGGTTGCCCTGAACGGTCACCGACTGAAAATCGGCCGTCACCTGCTCGAAGATGAATGGCAAGACCAGACTGCCCACCGGAACCGCCACCAGCGAACTGGTCGGGCCGTAATAGAAGAAGGATTGGCCGGCGCCTTCCCGGACGATTTTGCCTCCGCGCACCTGCATCAGATAGGTGGTCGGATCAGCCTTGATAAAACGGATGCCAAACATGATGCGCTCCTTTCTGCGGCGACGCCGCGTAATAAGTGTTTCTGTGCCACCAATATAAGTGGCACAGAAACACTTGTCAACGGATATAATTGCCCGCATCACCTTCAGCATCCACCGGGAATCGCCATGCCCCGCTCAGCCCCGCCCCTTTGCACCGTCGACATCATCGTCCTGACCCTGCTCGACGACCGCCTGAACGTCCTGCTCATGCAGCGCGGCAGCGGCGCCGGCGAACCCTTCCCCGGGCGCTGGGCCTTGCCCGGCGGTATCGTCGATACCGCCAACGACCGCAGCCTGGAAGACTGCGCCCGCCGCAAACTCAAGGAAAAATCCGGGATCGACACGCCCTATCTGGAACAGATCGGCAGTTGGGGCGACGCCGAGCGCGACCCGCGCGGCTGGTCCACCTCACACGTTTACATGGCGCTGCTGCCCGCCGCTGCCCTGCCGCTCAGCCCGGGCGGCAACGCCACCGACCTCGGCTGGTTCCCGGTCGATGAGCACGCGGCCCTGCCGGACCTGGCCTTCGATCACGCGCGCATCCTCCAAGCCGGCCTGACCCGCCTGCGCGGCAAATCCGAATACACCTCGTGGCCGGTCTATCTGCTGCCCGAAACCTTCACGCTAGGCGAACTGCAACAAGTCTTCCAGAAAGTCCTCGCCCGCCCCCTGGAGAAAAAAGCCTTCCGCACCCGCGTCCTCGCCTCCGGCATGCTCGAAGAACTCGACGCCATGAAAGACACCGGCCGCCGCCCCGCCCGCCTCTACCGCCTACGCCACGGCGCAGGCCTGCATTACTTCCCACGGGCGCTGGAGGGGCAGTCTGCGAGCACGACGCCCACGGAGTAAGAAATGGTTTTTTTCGGTTTTTGCCCGGTGCACCGCAGCAGCGACAAATCTTGGTTCAAGTGAGCAATAAATGGCTGCTCGTAGCGCCATGCGACAGTCACCAATCACTCGGCCTCATTGGCAAAATCGGCAGCCAAAAGCAGACACTTTGCTCCCCATCCACAAAGCTGCCATTGCCCGATGACGCTTGTCTGGCATGTTGGAGTTGTTATACTGAATTCAAATATTCCAAGTGACTGAATATCATGGAATTAGAGCAACAATTCCTGCGTCAACAATATCAATTGTTATACGGACCCCTGCGCCCCTGTAGACACTTTTAGCCATCAACCAATGTCAGGCCGTCATGAGTGATCAAGAAAAAACTGAAATCCACGAAGAGCAGCAAGCAGTGCCGTTCTCCGAGTTCCTCGAAAGTGTTCCTCCTGGAACTCTGACGAACATCACAGACCTGACAGAGATAGCCTTCTATGCAGGCGGAAACTATGCCGGTCATGAACTGATTACGCCGGAGATACAACTGCATTGCCCAAGCGACTCATGCAATGGCATACGTTTTTTCCGCCGTACCAATAAGTCCGTTCCAAACATCCCCGATGATGATTTCCACTTCTTCTACATTTCCTACGTCTGCTCAAACTGCCGTAAGACGGAAAAGACTTTTTCGCTGGCCGCCCAGAGAGATAAGAACTCGGTATCTGGCAAGTGCTACAAGTTCGGAGAGCTTCCCGACTATGGCCCGCCAACTGCAGCAAGGCTAATCAAACTAGTCGGCCCAGATCGAGAACTCTTTCTAAAAGGCCGAAGATGTGAAAACCAAGGGCTTGGAATCGGAGCTTTCGTTTACTACAGACGGGTAGTTGAGGAACAAAAGAATCGAATACTCGATGAAGTCATAAAGGTTTCGAAAAAGGTTGGCGCATCACTGCAAGCAATTAAGGAACTTGAGGAAGCAAAGAAGGAAACCCAATTCAGCAAAGCGCTCGCGAACGTTAAGGAGGCGATACCTCAAGTTCTCTTAATCAATGGACACAATCCGCTTACTCTGCTTCATTCGGCCCTTAGTGATGGTTTGCATTTGAGAACAGATGAACATTGCTTAGAGATAGCTAGCAGTATTCGTGTGATTCTCGCCGAACTGTCAGAACGGTTGGCTCAAGCACTCAAAGATGAGGCGGAACTCAACAAGGCTTTGTCGCGCCTTCTGGCGAAGAAAGATGGCTAACCCGGCGCTCAACCTCGCTCCTTTCAGTCGCTGGACGCTGCACGATAAAGCCGCGCAGCGCCGGTTAGCTCTACGTTAGGGCTCTCAGGTGAGTCGCCAACACGAAGCGTTCGCGCATTTCGAGATTTGCATTGACCATCTGGGCAATGCGTGGAATACGTTGAAGGCGATCCAACAGCATGCCGGCCATCCCCTCGTTAGTCCGGCCTTCCGGTTCGCACTGATTGAATACTCGATTCCTTACACCGGTTCTGAAGGCATCGAAAGAAGGAAGCCGCCCTATCGGCTGGATGCCAAGTATGTTCCCGAGGAATTCCTTGAACTGCATACCCGCATACTCTCGTCTCGCCATAAGGTCTTGGCCCATGCGGATATTCCCGTCCTTGAACCAAAGATCTCTTGGTCAGTTCTGGATGGTCAGCGCCTTATCGCGCGATGCCAGAACAATGTCACTGGGCTTGAAGATTTTGAGAATCTCGACTCAATACTCAGGCTAATTGAAGAAACCCTTGACCGCATGTTTCTTGCCAGAGAGGAGCTAGTTCTTGAACTCGAGCCATAATTAATCGCACCATGTCGTGGCTTTGGTCAAAATCCCATACGCAAAAAGCCGTTGAAGGAGGCTTGAATCTCCTCGATGGCGCGGCAGCATTTGGCTTGATAAGCGGGGCCGCTGTCGTTTCTGCATTTGGCAAGTTTCTTCTCGGTGGTGTACTTGCCGCCTTGGCGCTCGGCGTTTTCGCCCGTATGGCCCGGCGCTCAAAATCCAAAGCCTCTCACTGAACCGCTAGTCACGCTGCCGTAACATCCGCCCGCTACTGTCCCGGACTACCGATTTGTGACGGTTGGATGAACGTGCAATTACCGATGCGCAAGGCCGGCGTGTGGCTGGCGGCAATTTTCGCGACACTGGCCTTGAGCGCCTGTTCGCCGCGCCAGATGATCGTCGGCAGCCTGGCCGACGAGCTTTCCAGCCAGGGCGAGGCGCCGGAGGGCGACCTTGAATTGGCACGCGATGCGGCGCCTTTCTACCTCAAGCTTTCCGAATCCGTGCTGCGCCAGAACCCCGGCCACGCCCGGCTGGCCGAGTCGGTGGCCGCCGGTTTCACGCAATACGCCTATGCCTTCGTCGCTTTCGAAGCAGACAAGGTGGAAGCCAAGAACGTGGCCGAAGCCGACCGCCTGCGCCGCCGCGCCACCGGCCTCTACGAGCGCGCCTACCGGCACGCCATGGCGGCGCTGGAAGCTGGCACGCCAGGCTTCTCAACCCGCCTGGCCAGCGCCAAACCGGCCGACTGGCCGACACTCCGCGCCGAACAGGCCGGCCTCGCCTACTGGGCGGCCGCTGCCTGGGGCGGATGGATTTCGCTAAGCAAGGATCACCCGGACATCGTGGCCGATCTGCCGCAAGCGGTGCGCCTGGCGCAACTGGCCTGGGCGGCCGATCCGGCCTGGGGCAAAGGCGCCTTGACCGGACTGCTGGCCACCTTCGAGGCCGCTCGCCCCGGCGGTAGCCGTGCCAAGGCAGCCGAATATTTCGACCAGAGCTTTGCGCAATCCGGCCAGCAATCGCCCGGCGCACTGGTCGGCAAGGCGGAAAGCATCGCCCAGCCGGCCGGCGAGCGTGCCGAGTTCGAGCGCCTGCTGCGCCAGGCGTTGGCCCTGCCGACGCCGGCCACGCCCTCGTTGAACGACGCCGTGATGCGCCAGCGCGCGCAATGGCTGCTTGAGCAGGCCGATTCGCTGTTTTAGGCGTGATTTAGGTGAAAACCGAAACCCCTCCCCAGCCCTCCCCTTTTCAGGGGAGGGGGCGCTTGGTGCGCCTAAGCTGTTGCGCCTGCGCAGACGCCCCGAAGGCCCCCTTAGGCGGGAAGAGTTTTACCTTGCCCGAGTGCCTGCCCTTCCAAACCATTAAACAAGAACTCACCGGAGAGATCGCCATGAAATTCTGGAAACCCCTGGCTAGCCTGCTGCTCGGCGCCTTACTCGCCTGCACTGCGCTGGCCGCCGACAAGCAACTGCGCATCGGCACGCTGGCCCCGAAGAATTCGCTCTACCACCGCCAATTGATGGAAGTGGGCGAAGCCTGGCGCACGGCGCAGGGTGGCAGCGCCAAATACGTGGTTTATCCCGACGGTAGCCAGGGCGGCGAAACCGACATGGTGCGCCGGATGCGCATCGGGCAGTTGCAGGGCGGCCTGCTCTCGGTGGTCGGCCTGCGCGAAATCGAGCCGAGCATTTCAGCATTGCAGAACATGCCGCTACTCTTCCGCAACTGGGAAGAGGTCGATTACGTGCGCGAGAAGATGCGCCCGGCGATGGAAAAGAAATTCCTCGAAAAAGGCTTCGTCGTGCTGGCCTGGGGCGATGCCGGCTGGGTGCGTTTCTTCTCGAAGGAGCCGGGTTTCGGCCCGAACGACTTCAAGAAGATGAAATTCTTCGCCTGGGCGAGCGAAACCGAGCAGCAGGAAATCATGAAGAGCCTGGGCTACACGCCGGTGCCGCTGGAAACCGCCGACATCCTGCCGTCGATCCAGACCGGCATGATCAACGCCGTGCCGTCCACGCCCTACTTCGCGCTGGCGACGCAGGTTTATACCACGGCCAACAACATGCTCGACCTCAACTGGGCGCCCATCGTCGGCGCGCTGATCGTCACCAAGAAGGCCTGGGATGAACTGACGCCGGAAGGCCAGACCGCGCTGCGCGAAGCCGGCGCCAAGGCCGGCGTGCAACTGCGCGCCAAGGCCCGGCAAGAGGTCGATGAGGCGGTCGAAGCCATGAAGAAGCGCGGCCTCAATGTGAACAAGCCGAACGCCGAGCAGATGAAGGAATGGAACGCCCTGGCCGACGCGCTCTACCCGCGCATCCGCGGCAAGCTGGTGCCGGCCGAGACCTTCGACGAGGTGATGGGCCATTTGAAGGCCTTCCGCGCCGGCAAGAAGTGAACCGATGGTAGCGCCGACTGATTTGTCACACCGGCGCAAGCCGGTGTCCAGCAGGAGGATATTTCTGGGTTCCGGCCTACGCCGGAATGACGAACCTCAACAACAACCGCCTGAAAAGCGCACCCGACTCCTGACATGAGGAATCCCGAATAATGCTCGCCCCGCGCCACCCGCCGCTCTGGCGGCAGTTCAACACGCTCGACGCGCTGTTCGCCGGTGCGGCGCTCGCCCTGATGTTGTTCGTGCCGCTGGTCGAGATCGGCCTGCGGCCGCTGCTCGGCAAGGGCATCGACAATGCGCCGGTGCTCGTCCAGCACCTCGGGCTGATCCTGGCCATGGCCGGGGCGCTGGTGGCCGAGCGCACCGGGCACCTGAGTTCGCTCGGCGCCGGTCTGGCCGCTGCCCGCCAGCCGCTGTTGCGCGCGGGTGCCGCCGTCTTTGCCGATGCCAGTTCGGCCCTGCTCTGCGGCGCGCTGGCGCAAGCCAGCTGGACTTTCGTCGCCAGCGAGATGGAGGCGCCACGCGAGATCGCCTATGGCATCGCCGGCTGGATGATCGAAGCCGCCATGCCGCTCGGCTTTGCCCTGCTCGGCCTGCGCTTGGGCCTGCGTCTGGGTGCGCAGTGGATCACTCGCCTGAGCCTCGGCCTGCTGCTGCCGGCCGCCGGATTTTTGTTCGCCGCCCATTTCGACGGCGCGACCTTGCCGCTATGGCCCTTCGCCCTCTGGCTGATCGCCGTGCTGCTGTGCGGCGCACCGATCTTCGCCGTGCTCGGCGGGCTCGCACTGGCGCTGTTCTGGAGCGAAGGCCAGCCGCTCGCCTCGGTGCCGCTCAGCCATTACCAGATCACGGTCAATCCCTCGCTGCCGGCACTGCCGCTGTTCACGCTGGCCGGCCTGATCTTCGCCCGCACCGGCGCAGCGGCCCGGCTCGGCACGGTGTTCACCGCGGCCTTCGGCGGTGGCATCGCCGGCACGGCCATTGCCGCCGCCGTGCTCTGCTCCTGCTTCACCGCCTTCACCGGCGGCAGCGGCGTGACGATTCTGGCGCTGGGCGGCCTGTTGTTGCCGCTGCTCACCCGCGCCGGCTTTCCCGAGCAGCGCGGCATTGGCCTGGTGACCAGCGCCAGCGCGCTCGGTGTTCTGCTCGCGCCGTCGGTGCCGCTGATCATGGTCGCCATCATCGCCCGCGTGCCGATCAACACCATGTTCCTGGCCGGCGTGTTGCCGGCGCTGGTGATGGTGGTTTTCCTGCTGCTGGTCGGCGGTTATTTGCGCCCCGGCACCACTGCTGCGGTGCACCGCCCAAAAGCGGCAAAAACCGAACCGCTGCGTACGGCCTTGTGGGCCGCAAAATGGGAGCTGGCCGCGCCGCTGGTCGCCATCGGCTCGCTGGCCGGCGGCATCGCCACGCCGACCGAGAGCGCCGCATTGACTGCCGGCTATGCCCTGCTGACGCAAGCCTTCGCCCACCGCGAACTCGATTGGCTCGGCCTGCGCCGGGCGCTGGTCGATTGCGCCCAGGTGATCGGCGGCATCATGCTGATCCTCGGCATGGCGTTGGGCCTGACCAATTACCTGATCGACGCCGGCATTCCCGATGCCGCCATCGACTGGGCGCAAGCGCTGCTACCCAACCGCTTCGCCTTCCTGGTCGCGCTCAACCTCTTCCTGCTGTTGGCCGGCGCATTGATGGAAATCTACGCCGCCATCGTCGTCCTCGTGCCGCTGCTGCTGCCTGTGGCGCAGAGCTACGGCATCGAGCCGGTGCATTTCGCCATCATCTTCCTGGCCAACATGGAAATGGGCTTCCTGTGCCCGCCGGCCGGCATGAACCTCTACTTCGCCGCCGCCATGTTCGGCAAGCCGCTGCGCGAGGTAGCGGCGTCGGTGCTGCCGGCGGTGCTGGCCATATTGCTCGGTTCGCTGTGTATTTCGGCGGTGCCTTGGCTGGCAACGGGGCTGCCGCGGATGCTGGGGCATTAAGGGTCGGCTGAACGCGGCCCAAACCCCTCCCAGCCTCCCCTTCTCAGGGGAGGGGCCAGCAAGCGGTGGACTGACCGCCTCCCTCCCCTGAGAAGGGGAGGGTTGGGGAGGGGTTTCGCGGTATCTCTATTTCCAGTGCAGACAGAAGCATCGGCAGGCCATCCAAAGCCGTGCTGCACTCCAAAACGTCATGCCGTTTTAATACAACTGCAATCCTCCGTGCCTAGCCTGTCGGTCCATTTCACTTAACCCCAATGGACCCTCAATGAATAAGAAGACCCTTACCCTGGCCCTGCTGGCCACGTTCGGTATCGGCCAGGCCATGGCCGATCAGGCTTTCCCTGCCACGCTGGTCGGCCATGCCGTGTTGCCGGCCAAGACTTTCATGACCCCGCCGAAGGATGCACCGGACAGCCTGAAGGTTTCCGGCAAATACACCGGCCCGGAGAGCAAGCGGGTCGATGCCGTGGAAAGCCTGCCGGGTAACTCCTACCTCTCCGACAAGAACGCACCGCGCCCGACCAATGTTTCGCTGCCGTTCAAGGGCCAGCCGGTGCAAGGCTTCTCGGGTATCAAGAGCAATGGCGACGGCACCTTCTGGGTGCTGCAGGACAACGGCTACGGCGCCAAGAACAACAGCGCCGACGCCATGCTGATGTTCCACCGCGTGCAGCCGGATTGGCACAAGGGCGGCGTCAAGCTGCAGAAGACCGCCTTCCTGCACGACCCGGAGCGCAAGGTGCCTTTCCTGATCGTCAATGAAGGCACCAAGCAGCGCTACCTGACCGGCGCCGATTTCGACATCGAGTCGATCCAGCCGATCGGCGATGCCGTGTGGTTCGGCGACGAGCTCGGCCCCTACCTGATCAAGACCGACCGCCAGGGCAAGGTGCTGGCCGTGTTCGAAACCAAGGTCGATGGCAAGACGCTGAAGTCGCCCGACCACTTCTCGGTGACCACCCCGGCCACCTCCGGCGCCTTCACCACCGTCGCCCGCCGCTCGCGCGGCTACGAGGGCATGGCCGCGTCGAAGGACGGCCAGTTCCTCTACCCGCTGCTCGAAGGCCCGCTGTGGAACGCCGATGACAAGAAGTGGGAGCAGAAGGACGGCCGCGAATATCTGCGCATCCTCGAATTCAGCGTGGCCAAGGGCGAATGGACCGGCCGCTCGTGGAAATACCCGCTCGAGCAGAACGGCAACAACATCGGCGACTTCAACATGATCGACGCCGACACCGGCCTGATCATCGAGCGCGACAACGGCGAAGGCCTGCCCGAGCATGCCTGCAACGGCCCAGCCCGCCCGGATTGCCAGAACGTGCCGGCCAAGTTCAAGCGCATCTACAAGATCAGTCTGAAGGACACCGACAGCGAAGGCTTCGTCAAAAAGATCGGCCACATCGATCTGCTCAATATCAACGATCCGAAGCAGGTTGCACGTCGCGGCGGCAAGGACGGCAAATTCACCTTCCCCTTCGTCACCATCGAGGATGTGGATGTCGTCGACGCCGAGCACATCGTCGTCGCCAACGACAACAATCTGCCCTACTCGGCCGCTCGCCAGCCCAACCTGCAGGACGACAACGAATTCATCCTGCTGCACGTTCCCGAACTCCTGAAGGCCCGCTAAATGAAGCGCATCAATCAAACGCTCAAACACCTGTGGCTGGTGCTGGCCCTCGCCGCCGGCACCGCGCTGGCCGACACGCCGGTGCTCGACATCTACCTCGCCCGCCACGGCCAGACCGACTGGAACCTGGAAAAACGCCTGCAAGGCGGCACCGACAACCTGCTCAACGAGACCGGCCGCCAGCAGGCCAAGCAACTTGGCGACAAGCTGGCCGGCGTGCCGATCACGGCCGTTTATAGCAGCGGCCTGGCCCGCGCCAAGGAAACCGCCGCGCTGGCCCTGCCCGGCGTCAAGGCCAAGCCGCTGGCCGCGCTCTCCGAACGCAGCTTCGGCAAGTTCGAAGGCATGTACGAGGACGGCCGCGATGCAGCGATGACCGCCGAGTTCAAGGCGCGCGGTAGCCAGCCGGATGACGCCCTCGACGGCGGCGAATCGCTGAACAGCCAGGCCGAGCGCGTGGCCAAGGCCATCGACCAGATCCGCAAGGCCCACGCCAAGGGTAGCGTTCTGATCGTCAGCCACGGCGGCGTCACCCCGCTGATCCTCGGCCACCTGCTGAAATTGCCGGTGCCGGAGGCGGTCGCCCGCATCAAGCAATCGAACGACGAGGTCTATCTGGTGCGCCTGATCGGCCAGCAGCCGCCGAAAATCTTCAAGCTGATCACCGGCGAGACCCTCGAACAGCTCTAAGTGCCTCCGCTGGCGTAGGTTCTCGGCCCTACGTGAGTTGAGTTCCGGCCCGCCGTTCTACGGCGGGCTTTTTTTGCCCTGCTTCTCTCACGACTCATCCCTGAATCTGGCCCCGCTCTTGCTTAGTAAAAAGGCGTGCATGTCTTACTTTCAAGGAGCCCGCCATGATCGTCCGTCGCCGCACCTGGTCGTATCGTCTGTCCGGAGATGAATTCGCCAAGAACATCTCGTTCAATATCCCGCTGACTGCGCAAAAGGCCCGCGAATCCCTGCATCAGCTGTTCGGCGCCTTCCCGGTCGAGCTGTGGGGCATCCAGAACACCAACGCACCGCTCTCGTCACTGCGTTTTCGCCGCTGACAAAATTTGCCGGCCCGCGCCCCGGCGCCGGCAAAGCACTCGCCGCCTTCTGTCGGGTTTCTGACAATTCCCGACACCTCGCCGAGAAACAACGGTTTTTGCCCATTTTGGGCAGTGCACCGCAGCAGCGGCCAGAATACCGGCGGGCCATGTGCATCGCCAGGAATACGGCACCAGCCGGCTTGAACGGGCCTCTCCGCCCCGGCTTTAGCGCCCTGGCTTAATCGATATGCCATACAATTCGGGCAATATTTCGCGCCTTCACCCGTTTAAAACGCAAACAGCCGGCACCAAGCGCTCTCGCTAGCTTGCTCACTCAATGTCGCTCGATCCCGATACCCTGCTCGTCATTTGCGTGGCCAACCTGCTGGCCCTCGCCGTTCTGCTCCCCATCATCATGGGCCAGACGCTCAGCCCGGCGGCACGGGCGGCCCGGCTGTCGCTGATCGTCCACGCTGCGGCCTGGATCGCCGTGATCTGCTCCGAACACGCCCCGTTCCCATTGATCGACCGCATCCTTTCCGGCGTCTCGATGGCCTGTTTCAGCTTCAGCAACTGGCTGATCTTCCGCGCCCTCGGCGCCTGGCTCGGCCCACGCCGCATGACCCGGACGCTGGCCGTCGCCGCCATCGTCATGCCCATCGGCTACCTGGTCGGCTTCGACAACTATTCGTGGCGCGTGGGCTGGGCCAATTTCTGGCTGACCGTCCAGCTGCTCATCCTGGCCAGCGCCACCCTTTTCCCGAAAACTCAACTGCACGGGCGCTGGCGTCATGCCCTACTTCTGTGCTTCGGCACCATGGCGGTGCTCACACTGGGCCGAGCCATCCTCGGCGCCTTCTTCCCCGAAGCCTACCCCAGCTTCGCCGCGCCGCACCCGGTCAACCTGGCCGCCCTGCTCGTCGCCAACCTGAGCATGGTGCTGACCAATGTTTCGCTGCTTGTCGCCTGGCGTGAAGAAGCCGAGCAGAAGCTGCGCGAGCTGGCCATCACCGATCCGCTGACCCAGTTGCTCAACCGGCGCGGCTGGGAGGAGAAAGCCACGCCGGCCATCGCCCTTGCCACCCGCTATGGCCAAGCGCTGACGCTGCTGTCGCTCGACCTCGACCACTTCAAGCGCATCAACGACGAATACGGCCACGAAATCGGCGATGCCTGCCTGCGCCTGTTCAGCCACCTGCTCCGGGATGAAACGCGCGTCGGCGACATTGCAGCCCGCTTCGGCGGGGAGGAATTCAGCGTCTTGCTGCCGATGACCACACCGGTCGCCGCCGAACAGTTCGACCGCCGCCTGCGCAGCCGGCTGCACACGCTTGCGCTTGCTGAATTCGGCTTCAGCCTGAATTTCAGCACCGGCCTGGCCTGCATCGAAAACCCGAAGGACAAGCTGGACGACCTGCTGCGCCGCGCCGACAGCGCGCTCTATCAGGCCAAGAACAGGGGGCGCGGACAACTCGCCTTCGGCAGCTGAGCGTTTCGGCTCGGCAAAACACAGCTTTGCCGAGCAAATGTATAATCTGTGACACATTGTTTCACGGATTGTCATGAACAACGAACTCCCGCTGAACCGAAGAGCATTTGGCCAGCTGCTGATCTGGCGCAGCCTGATTGCGCTGGCTGCGTTGTATTCCGTCCTCGAAAAACCCATCGACCAGATCATCCTGGCCTTGGTTGTGCTCTGGCTCCTGCTCCTGGTCGGCGAATTAAGCTATCGCTACAGTGTGCAGCGCGAACAACAACGTGAACAACGGCGCCGCGACCGGGAATGGCGCGAACAACGCGCCGAAGAGGCACGCCAGCGCTTTGCCGCCATTCAGGCCGAAGCAGAAGCCGAGAAACACCGGCCGCGTGTAATGAGCCTGGACTACGACGAGATGCCCGAGCCGCCGCCAAAGCCCGCGAGCCAGGGCATTGAGCGCCTTTCCACGGAAGAATTCGATCTCGCGCTGCTAGAGGCCGAGCAAGCGCCTCGCCGCTGAACCCGGCCGCGCTAACGCGGCCGCCGGATCAACATCAAGGCACCCCAGCCCAGCAGCGATACCGCCAGCGTCAGCGCCAAGCCGGCCGACGCCCCACCGCGCTCCAACACAAGGGCGAAAGCGAGCGGCGCCGCAGCCTGCATCGTCCGTTGCAACACTGCCAGCTTGCCTTGCAGCACGCCGTAGCCCTGGGCGCCGAACAAGGCGAGCGGCAGCACGCCCTTGGCAATGGTGATCAGCCCGTTGCCCGCCCCGTGCAGCACCACGAACACCGCCGCCAGCACGGGCGACCCAGCCAAGGTCAGCATCAGGCCGGCACCGCCCGGATGCAGCGCCGTGGCCCAGCGCGCCGTGGTCAGCGGTTCAGTCCGCCCCTGGCTCGCCGCCCAGAACTCCGTCAGCCGCGCCAACACCTGCGCCGGGCCGAACAAGGCCGCAGCGGCGATGGCCGCCGCTGGCGCGATGCCGCAAGCAAGCAGCAGCAAGGGCAGATGGGCCGCCAGGGCCGAAGTGACAAAAGCCGTGGCCGCCCCGAACAGCGCCAGCAGCCAGAAATTGCGCCGGGCCTCGGCCTGCCTTGCGGTCACTGCCGGCGCTTCCGCCCTGTCGCAAGCCAAGGCTGCCGGCAAGGTCTTGAAGAAGCGTAAATTCAACGGCAAGGCCACGGCCAGATGCGCCACCGCCCAGGCCAGGCAAGCCACCCGCCAATCCCAGGCGGCGACCAGCCACGAAGTCAGCGGCCAGCCGACCGTGCTGGCGAAGCCGCCGAGCAAGGTCACGCCGGTAATCGGCGCCCGCGCCGCCAAGCCATGTTCGCGTACCAGCGCAGCGAAAGCCGCGTCGTACAACCCGCAAGCCATCCCGACGCCGATCAGCAACCAGGCCGCCACCATGCTCCACAGTGAGGCACTGGCCGCCAGCCAGGCCAGGCCGGCTGCGAGAATCAAGTTAGAAGCGCACAGCACGCCGCGCCCGCCATGGCGATCAATGCGCCGCCCGATGGCCGGCCCAAGCAGCGCCATCACGCCGAGTGCCCCGGAGAAAGCAGCGAACACCGAACTCGGCGCCAGCCCGAGGCTTGCCGCCAACGGCTTGGCAATCGCCGCCGGCAGATAGGTCGACGACGCCCAGGCGACGGTTTGGGCCACGCCAATGGCGATCACCTGCGCGTGCCGTCCGGCCATCTCAGGCCTCGCTCAACACGAATGGCGCGGCCAACGAAACCCGCATCGAAAACCCTTCCTCATCGAATCCGAGTTGCGATTGTGCGCCAGGACGATGCCTGGACAAACAGGCGCATGCCAAACCGCCCGCATCTGTTTCAAGCAAGCCACAGAGTCCAATGGAACGCCCTCGCGGGTGAATCCGATTTTTACCCATATTGGCCAGTGCACCGCAGCAAGCGGTTTTCCGCCGTCCAACCGGCGCCATGCCGCGGAAATACATGCCCCGGCACGCCACAGCCAGCGAATTCACCCACCCGACAAGCGTTTCCATTAGGTTAAAAATTACCATTTGACATATGTCAATCGCCTACTAATCTGAGTTTTCAGCAGGACAAAACGTTACAAAATCGTAAACGAGGGGCCAGGACATGCTGTTCATCACCAGCCGTATGCCGACCGTCAACACCGAGCCGGAGCTCAACAAGAACTTCGTCTTCGATCTGAAAAACAACTCGTCCAGCCGCAGCTTCTTCTGCTGCCGACGACTCAAGAAGGACAAGCACGAAGAAATCGGCAGCATGAACCTGCTCAAGACACTCAAGGAGAGCAAGGTTCGCCAGATCCTGGTGTACATCCACGGCTTCTCCAACCTGCCCGAAGACGTGTTCGCCGGTGCCGAAGAGTTCCAGAGCCTGTGCGACAAGAAGAAACCCGGCGAAGTCCTCGTCCTGCCGCTGATCTGGCCCTGCGATGCCGACCTCGGCATCATCAAGGACTACTGGGACGACCAGAAAGCCGCCGACCAGAGCGCCTTCACCTTCGCCCGCGTCATGCAGAAATTCATGGAATGGCGCAATTCAGAGACCTTCAATCCGGAAGACGATCCCTGCCTCAAGCGCATCAACGTCCTCGCCCACTCGATGGGCAACCGCGTGCTACGCCAGACCCTCAGCAACTGGCAGCGCTACGACCAACCGCACGGCCTGCCCCTGCTCTTCCGCAACACTTTCCTGGTCGCCGCCGACATCCTGAACGAATCACTGCATAAAGGCGAAGAAGGCGAACTGATCAGCCACGCCTCGCGCAACGTCGTGGTCTATTACGCCTCCGACGACCTCGCCCTGCGCGCCAGCAAGGTCTCCAACCTCAAAAACACCGAAGCCTCCCGCCGCCTCGGCCACTCCGGCCCGGAAGACATGGAAAAGACGCCGAAGAACGTCTATGCCATCGACTGCGACGAAGTGAACACCCTCTACGACCCGCCCAAAGGCCATTCCTATTTCCGCTCAGGCAAAAAGAAAGGCTCGCCGGGGTTGGTGTTTGAACACATTTTCCAAACGATGCTGATTGGGCGGGTATTTCCGAATGATGAATATCGGAAGTCGAGCATTATTTTGATTTAAAAATAGCAAATTTATTATTAGCACCCAAACCACACTATCACAATATAACACCATACGCTGAACCATATATATTAAAAATATTCAACATAACCATGAACCAACAAGAAATAACCATTCAACACAAGCTCGCTTTGGTTTGCCTGGCAACAAGCATCACGGGCTGCTCAGGAATTCCTTATGAAAGCAGCGATGGGACGTTGCATCATTTAATTATCGGAATTGGGATTATAAGCATCCCCAAAAAAAACATGAACAATGACGTGATCGCAATAAAGTCGCAGGCACTTGGGATTAACCTATCAACACACCCGGACATCAAACTTGGAGTTGGCATTAGCTCGTATTCTGTCATTGAGATCCCCGAACAATCTGACAATGTTCTAGTTGAGGTATCGCAATCTCCATTTGGAGGGATATCAATCATTACGAACCCGAAAATAACAGGAGAAAAAAATGAAAAAAAATGAGTATTACACAGCCATCAAACAGCCATATGCAATTGCTCACAAAATAAAATACTACATACTGACAACTTGCATAATTTATATAGCCGGGTGCGCAAATCCATCGAGCTCCATAATTGCACTAACCGGAACAACCATAGGTGTTGAAATCTCACAAAGCCAAACAAACCAGACACCTAACGCGGTATTAGGTTACAAGCGCTCGGAATTGGCGTACGTACCAACCAATAGAGGGACCGCAAAGAAAACAACAACGAACTTCGAAAACAATACACCTACGCAGACAATCAATGAGGAAGGAATTCCCACTTCGGGAAGTGGAGCGAGAGATTCAGCCAATGTCTTAATGGAGTTGCGCTACATGGGGATATTTAACTTTGGTGAAAACACTGGAATATATCAACGTCTAGCGGTTGGTGATATCGCCGTAGCTCAGCCTAGCGCCACATTTTTATTCAGCAAAGATGATAAAGGCAGTGTGAATTCCTCTGTTGCCGACTATGTTGCTGGTGCGCAATTGGAAATAACAAGGGAGAACAGACAAATCAAGAGCATCATCTCCTATGTGTCCAATGGCGCAGACGACATCAACTCTGAAACACTCAAGTCTCTCGTTGAAAAAGCCGAAAGCACCGATCAAAACATAATAACAAAATCCGTTAGTAACGCGATTAAATCGGCAAAAACAGGAGCTGAACTCAAAGCATTGCTCTCAGACAAGCTTGACGCTGCAATTAACCCATTACACAAAAACCTACCAACAGACAAGCAATAAGGAAATAACAATGACAAACACGATCCGCGTGATAGTAAAAAGTGATTTTGATGATGCAAATATTGCCAAAGAGAAGCTTAATCAAAAAGGGTACAACACCTCACTTACAAAAGTATCAAATGCCGTCCTTGATGGAATTGATCTTGGCGGACATCTCGACTTATTAAGCGATGCTGACGGAGAAATCTATGTAATTATTGGGCTAAAATAAATATAATAATATCAACCTTCTTCACCCTAGAGATTTTTATTCTTCTTCATTTACTCAACACACCTAATCCATCTCCATTTATAGTCACGAAGGGTCATAGACATTTATTTTTCGTCTATTTTTTAATAGCTTCGCCCACTTGACCACCCTAACATGCTCAACCCAGAAAAACCCAAAGTACAAATTCACACTACTGCAAAAGTACAGGCAACAATTCGATCTACCATAAAACCTGAAACTCAACCCGAAGCATTCGCCCAACAACTTTACTAGATAACAATATTGCACACCATAAGCCAATCAAAAAAATCATTCAAAAATCAAAGCAGTTATTTAACAAAATAGCCTAGATTAATAAATATTTTCGATTATGAGAAAACAGCCTACCCATCGCTTTTTGCCACTTCACCATGAATCCCACTTCATTACAGGAGTTGATTATGCAAGATGACATCATCCAAGTTAAGAGCCGCGCCCCGCTTCTCGTCGGTGTGATTGCCCTATCTTGTTATTTATTATTTATCGCGAGAAGCTTCCTTGTCACAGACGGCTGGATGAACAACTTACTACAAAATCATTACGTCTTTTTCGTAGGCCTCCCTTTTGCCGGCTTCCTTGCCTATTTCGTTGTAGGAACACTGGAAAACATCAGAGGGGCAGTTGAGTTCGAAATTATTGGTATCAAATTTAAAGGTGCAAGCGGACCTATTCTAATGTGGATCATTACATTTTTATCGATTGTTTTATCAATGCATCTAGCATGGCAACTCAAGATATAAATAATCGTTATTATAATTAATTGGCACATTGCGTAACACTATTTAGGAGACCAATAGATAAAAGTTATATATTATTTATTCTTATATCACCACCATTTAATTCACGAGCCAACCATTTAAAACATGCAACGAATATAAAACCTAGCCACATCGTAATAAAACAATCAAAGAGGTCAGAGACATTTAGTTTTCTTCGTTTTTAAATATCTCAGATCCCTTTGACTCTGTGTTGCATGCTGAGAACGGCAAAATACCGTCAGCAACATACTGCCAACACCGTTGACGCCAAAAAACTATTGCCCCCCCAAACGCTTGGCAAATGACACCGCATAGGCAGGCGAACGGAATCGAAGCACTGGGTCGTTCGTTGGCGCGATGCCGTCCGCCATGATCATCGGATCAAAATTGATCGGCTCGCATTCAGCGCCTTTTTGCGGCGTGGCTGAAGCAATCGTCAGTGTGCCGGCCTTGAAGCGCTTGCGATCCGCGGGCCAGAGCTGGGTCGGGTCGTTTTCGCTATCGCCAGGCTGTCCAATACTGACCATCATGTCCCAACGAACACCTCCCTGCTGCGCGCGCTCGATCAAGGTCGTTTCGAGGAAATTGGGGCCAGCGGTCTTCAACTCCTCGTCGCTCAGTCGTTTCTCGCCATCCTGAGGTAGGAACTGCCAGCGAACCAAGGTCACCTTGTTCTTACGGTCGATGAACTTGAAGGTGTGAATCCCCCAAAAGGCGCTCTGGGCATAGCTCGTGGGCGGGTTATTGAGCGTGAGGTATTCGGCTTGCGCCAGATTGTCGGGATGGCTTGCCTTGAACGCCTTCATCTTTTCCGGGTCGGGTTTGCCGGTTGCCGGATCTGGCCGCAGCGCCTGCATCAGGTCGAAAAAGGTTTGCGGATTGGCGGCGCCGAACATGGGGGTATTCAGCATTGTGATGTGATGCAGTTGCCCCTTGGGCAGCTTGAACTCCAAAGCCATACCCCGGCCGCTCTTGGCGGTATCCGGCGCCTTGGGGTTGCCGCCGGATAACGAAAAACGCGCGACGACCGGGATGGGCTTTCCGGAAAAGAGCGGGGAGCGCGAGATTCTGGCAGCCTCCGGGGTACCAACAAATTCACCGAGCGCGCAGGTTCCCTTGATGTGGTTGCGCCGCTGCCCAGGAGTGGCGCCGAATGCGCCTTCGATGGCTGCAACGACTTGAGGCGCCGAAACCTCTTCGGCCGCTACCGGAAGATTCGTGGCAAACAACATACCCAGCGCAATAGCGGGGGTCAGAGTACTGGCTTTCATGGATTGTCTTTCTGTTAGAGATGGGATGCTAGTGCTGTAATTGCTCATAAACAGCCGAAGAGATGCGCGCCAGCTCATCCTTCGGAATACCCGCCGAGATCGCGTAGCCGAATTTGCCGTCGATCCAGTAAAACACGTTAACCGGCCCCTCCTGGGCGAAGCGGAAGGCGGTATCGCGATTCGTGCTGTTTTCGTTACTGACATACAGGGTCAAACGCTGACCGCTGACGTCGTGATACATGAATTGCGCTACCGGCCCACTGTTCCCCGGCAGCAAACGTCCGCCGATCAACTCGTAGCCCAGCGCCCCCAACTTGGGCGGGCGGACGGCCGACCCCAGCCTTTTGGAAAGCCAGGTCACCAATTGATCCTCATGTTCGGCGCTGATCTCGACCGGGCGTTTGATGTCCGGACTGAAAACCACATGGGCGATGGCGGCCTGCCGGTACAAGGGCACCGGCTGCCCGGCGAGCATCTGTGAGTTGTATTGACCGTGCCCCAGCCAACCGGTAACTCCGCCGCCCAACAGGAGCAGGATGCCAGCGGCGATGCGCTGCCAGTAGCCGCCCGCCAGCAGGCCTTGAACGAAATTGGAGCGAATGACCTTGGGCGGCTCGGCCAACGCCCGCAGGGCTTCCGGCAGCGGCTCGTCGAGCACGGAATCGAAGGTTTGATGCAGGACTTGTTTCTGTCGCCGATAGGCCGCGGCCGTTTCGGCCTGCTCGGGGTTTGCCACCAGCCGAGCCTCGACTTCGCTTTTCTCGGCCGGCGGCAATTCGCCATCGAGCCAGGCGTGCAGATCATTTTCGCGGATCGGTTGGTGGCTCATCGTACGACTCTCAAGCGGGTTGGCGCGTCCGACTCGGCCAGCAACTGGCGCAAACGCTCACGCCCGCGCGCCAGGCGGGACATGACGGTACCGATGGGGATCGCCAGGGTGGCCGCGACCTCGGCGTAGCTCATTTCCTCCAGACCGACCAGCAGCAGCACCGAGCGCTGCTCTTCGGGCAAGGCGCCCAAGGCCGTGGCCAAGTCGTTCAGCGCCAGGCCATCTTCCTGCGTGGCGCGGGTTGGCGTATCCATGCTCTGCTCGTCGAACGCCGCCATCGGCAGTTCGCCGCGCCGCCATTGATCGACGCGCACCGAATGCATGATGGCGAACAGCCAGTTGCGCAGGCTGCTCCCGGCGCGCCACTGGTGGGCCTTGGCCCAGGCGCGTTCGAGCGTGTCCTGCACCAGATCGTCGGCCGCCGCGCGCTCGCCGACCAGCGCCCGCGCGTAGCGGCGCAGGCGCGGCAGTTCGTCGAGCAGGGCGCGGCTGTCCATCGGCGATCAGGGCTTGGCGAGACGCCAGACGTTGTTGAAACCGTCGCCGCTGCGGTCGCCGGGCTTCTGGTCCTTGATCCAGAAATAGAGCGGCTTGCCCTTGAAGGCCCATTGTTTCTTGCCGTCGTCGCGCGTCACCACGGAATAGTCGCCGCTGGCGGCATCACCGTCGTTGGCGAAGAGCGGCGGCCAGTTGGTGGCGCATGGGCCGTTGCACATACTCTTGCCGCTTCCGGCGGCATCCTTGTCGAAGGTGTAGAGCGACATACCGTTGATGCCGACCAGCACGCCATCGGCCACCGTGGCTGGCGCACTGGCCCGCATACCCTGGCCGGCACAAGCGGCGAGCAGCGCAGTGCAAAAGATCAGGGAAGCGGTCGTTTTCAGGTTTTTCATGGTTTTCTCCTCGTCAGGGTTGGAGCGTCGTGCCCACATCTGCATTAACGAGACCCGCTTCCGGTTTATTCCCTGCTTGGAACATTTATTTTTCGCCCGGGTTCCGACGCCCGCCAAATATTGGTTTTTGCCCAAAATCGGCCGTGCACCGCAGCATTCGGCCCTGGCCGCCTCAACCCGTATAATTCGCCCTGCGCCGCCCCTTCCGAGCAACGCCCGACCGCAGCCGGCGGTTGTGGCAGCGGCCATGAACGAGCAAGCCCCATGTTGAGACTGACCGAACTGAAACTCCCCCTCGACCACGCCGCCGATGCCCTGCGTCCGGCCATCTGCCAGCGGCTGGGCATCGCCGATGGCGATCTGATCGAGTTTTCCCTCTTTCGCCGCGGCTACGATGCGCGGAAGAAATCGGCCATTTCGCTGATCTACACGGTGGATTGCACACTGCGCGACGAGGCGGCGGTGTTCAAGCGGCTGGCTGGCGACCGCAATGTCAGCGCCACGCCGGACATGGCCTACAAATACGTGGCGCACGCGCCGGCCGATCTCACGGAGCGCCCCATCGTCATCGGCATGGGGCCCTGCGGTTTCATGGCGGCGCTGGTGCTGGCGCAAATGGGTTTTCGCCCCATCGTGCTGGAGCGCGGCAAGATCGTGCGCGAGCGCACCAAGGACACCTGGGGCCTGTGGCGCAAGAACACGCTGAATCCCGAATCGAACGTGCAGTTCGGCGAAGGCGGCGCCGGCACGTTCTCGGACGGCAAGCTGTACAGCCAGATCAAGGACCCGAATTTCTACGGCCGCAAAGTGCTGGATGAGTTCGTCAAGGCCGGTGCGCCGGAAGAGATCATCTACGTCAGCAAGCCGCACGTCGGCACCTTCCGGCTGGTCAAGATGGTCGAGAACATCCGCCAGAACATCGTCGAGTTGGGCGGCGAAATCCGCTTCGAAGCCAAGGTAGACAGGCTGCTGCGCGAGGATGGCCAGGTCGTTGGCGTGGAACTCGCTGGCGGCGAACGCCTGATGAGCCGTCATGTCGTACTGGCCATCGGCCACAGCGCGCGCGACACCTTCCAGATGCTGCACGATTGCGGCGTCTATATCGAGGCCAAGCCCTTCGCCATCGGCTTCCGCGTCGAGCATCCGCAAAAGCTGATCGATCACGCCCGCTTTGGCCCGAACGCCGGCAACGAGATTCTCGGGGCCGCCGACTACAAGCTGGTGCATCACTGCAAGAACGGCCGCGCCGCCTACAGCTTCTGCATGTGCCCCGGCGGCCAGGTGGTCGCCGCCACCTCGGAGCCGGGCCGCGTGGTCACCAACGGCATGAGCCAGTATTCGCGCGCCGAGCGCAACGCCAATTCGGCGCTGGTGGTCGAGATTCGCCCCGAGGATTTCCCCGGCGACTACAAGAAGAACCCGCTGATCGGCATGGATTTCCAGCGCCAGTGGGAATCCGCCGCCTTCGTCGCCGGCGGCAGCAATTACGAAGCACCGGCGCAGAAGATCGGCGATTTCCTGGCCGGCCGCCCGTCCACCGCGCTGGGCAGCGTCGAGCCCTCGTACCAGCCGGGCGTGCGCATGACCGATCTGGCGCAATGCGTGCCGCCCTACGTGATCGAAGCGCTGCGCGAGGCGATCCCTGCCTTCGACAAGCAGATCAAGGGCTTCGCCATGGCCGACGCGGTGCTCACCGGCGTCGAGACGCGCACCTCCTCGCCCATCCGCATCAAGCGCGACCACGACTTCCAGAGCCTGAACACGCGCGGCCTCTACCCGGCCGGCGAAGGTGCGGGCTACGCCGGCGGCATCCTCTCGGCGGGGGTTGATGGCATCAAGGTGGCCGAGGCGGTGGCGCTGGACATGCTGCGCCAGCACGCAGGCGCCTGAGCCTCCGTTTATCGGTTTCCAGCCCTGATTCCGATGAGAGCGCTGGCCAAACCGTCGTCTGAAAAACCCCTCCCCATCCCTCCCCTTCTCAGGGGAGGGAGGCGGTTGAGTCAGCGTTGGCAGCCTCCTCCCCTGAGAAGGGGAGGTTGGGAGGGGTTTTACCGCCCTGCGAGCGACGCCTAACCGCCACAACCATGTTCGCCGCCATCCGCGCCCTGCCCCGCACCGTCTGGCTGATCGGCCTGATCAGCCTGATCAACGATGCGGCGAGCGACATGCTCTACCCGCTGATCCCGCTTTACCTCGCCTCGGTGTTGATGGCCGGGCCGCGGGCACTGGGGCTGATCGAAGGCGTGGCCGAAGCGGTGGCCAGCCTGCTCAAACTGTTCTCCGGCGTGGTGGTGGATCGCACCCGACGCAGCAAGCCGTGGATCGTCTTCGGCTACGCGCTGGCCGGTTTTTCCCGGCCGCTCATCGCACTCTTCACCGCCTGGCCGGGCGTGCTGGCCATCCGGATTGCCGACCGCATCGGCAAGGGCCTGCGCTCCTCGCCACGCGATGCGCTGCTCGCCGCCAGCGTACCGGCCGAACATCGCGGCCTCGCCTTCGGCCTGCACCGCGCCATGGACAATCTCGGCGCGGTCATCGGCCCGGCGCTCGCCGCATTGCTGCTGGCCAATGGCGTGCCGCTGCGCGATCTTTTCGTCTGGTCACTGATCCCCGCCCTGCTTTGCCTGGCGCTGGCCCTCGCCCTGCGCGAACCGCCCGCTGCGCCGCATGCCGTCCACGCCCCGTTCGACTGGCAAATCGGCAGGCTGCCGCCGCACCTGCGGCGCTATCTGCTCGTCGTTGCGCTATTCACACTAGGTAATTCGTCCAACATGTTCCTGCTGCTGCGCGCCCGCGAGTTGGGCATGAGCGAAGCGCAGATTCCGCTATTGTGGGGTGCGGTGTCGCTCGTTGCCGCGCTGTTCTCGACGCCGCTGTCGGCGCTGTCCGACCGCTTCGGCCGCCAGCGCCTGCTGCTTGGCGGCTACGTCGCCTATGCCCTGTCGTATTTTGCCCTTGCGGGCGTGTCCACCGCAGGTGTCTGGCTCTACGCCCTGTTCGCCTTCTACGGCCTCTTCCTCGCCGCCACCGAAGGCGTCGAAAAGGCGCTGGTCGCCGACCTCGCGCCCAGCGACCGACGCGGTGCCGCCTTCGGCTGGTTCAACCTGACCGCCGGCATCATGCTGCTGCCGGCTTCGCTGGTCTTCGGTGCCTTGTGGCAAGGCGCGGCCAGCTGGCTGGCTTTTGTCTTCTCCGGGCTATGCGCAGTTTGCGCGGCGTTATTGCTACGTTTCTGGGTTTTCGCCGGAAGGTGCGATTAAGCGTTTCAACGAGGCGACTCCTCGCACAACATACCGCCATTGCACCGTAATGCGGTTCAGACCCACCTCCTTCCCGCAAAAGCAGGAACATGGGCACAACGTCACGCTCCCGTAACAAAGTCTCTTTAAATTCGTCAGGCTCAGGTCAGCCGAATGTCGGCGGCCGACGAGTCTCCGATTATTACAAGAGAGCCTGACTGTGCTTGCCCTCCCCAACTTGAAGCTGTCCGAATTGATCGGCCGGCTGTTCATGCTTTTTGTCACCGCCGTCGGCGTCTGGATTGCCGCCACGCTTCTTTGGGGCTTTTCCAGCCCACGGGCTGCGCCGTATCGACTGGTCAGCGAATCGCCCAGCGCCATCGCCGAACGTCTGGCCAGCCGCCGATTGATGGGTGGCACCAGCCAGACTGCCGGCAGCACCAACGAACGGATTGGCGACCTGTTCCTGATCGGCCTGCTGGCTGCCGACAAGGCCAGCCAATCGCGCGCAATCATCCGCCAGGACGGCGAGCCCTTGCCGCGCGTGGTCTCCGTTGGCGACACCCTGGCCGGCGCGCTCAGCGTTCGCGCCATCGACCGCGACGGCGTCGAGCTCTCCTCCGGCGCCCGTCTTGCCCTGCCCCGTCCGCAAAGCCTGCAGCCGACCGAAACGCCGGTCGAGAAGGATTGATCCGCCATGTCTTCGCTCCTCCGTTCCCTGTTGTTTTTTGCCACTTTCAGCCTGTGCACCGCAGCGATCGCCGCCAGCGAAGAAATGACGCTGAATTTCGTCGGCGCCGACATCCAGTCGGCGGTCAAGGCCCTCGGCGAGGTCACCGGGCGCAATTTCGTCATCGACCCGCGGGTCAAGGGCAACATCAACATCGTTTCCGGCAAGCCGGTGTCGCGCGAGCTGGCTTACGAAGTGCTGGTTTCGGCACTGCGCCTGCAGGGCTTTGCCGTGGTCGAATCGGGCAACGCCACCAAGATCCTGCCCGAAGCCGATGCCCGCCAGCAGGCCGGTCCGCTGCGCCGCCAGGGCAAGGTCGGCGGCGGCGACCAGATCATGACCCAAGTCTTCCACCTGCGTTATGAAACAGCCGCCCAGCTGGCCAATGCGCTGAAGCCGCTGGTCGGCCCCAACCAGTCGATCACCGCCAACCCGGCCAGCAACACGCTGGTCGTCACCGATGCCGCCGACAACCTGCAGCGCATCGAACGCATCATCGCCTCGATCGACGTGCCGCACGGCGACGATCCGCAGATCGTGCCGCTGCGCCATGCCTCGGCCGTAGATGTCGCGGCCAGCCTGCAAAAGCTCTTCCCGGCGGCCCAGGGTGGCAACAACCTGATCGTCACGGCCGATCCGCGCGCCAACCGCATCATCCTGCGCTCCGACAACGCCGGCCTGCTGGCCCGCGCCGGCACGCTGATCGCCGGCATGGACAAGCCGGAATCGGGCTTCGGCAACATCCACGTCGTTTATCTGAAAAACGCCGAAGCGGCCAAGGTGGCGCAAACCCTGCGCGCCATCCTGGGCAGCGACACCGGGGCCAACGGCAGCGGCAATGCGCTGAGCGCCACGGCACCGCTTTCCGGCGGAGCAGCCGGCAGCGGCGCGACCAGCCTGAGCGCCACGACACCGGCCGCTGTTGCCACGGCAACCAGCGTCGGCAACCCGGGCGCCAGCGCGCTGATGCCCGGCAGCATGATCCAAGCCGACGTGGCCAGCAACGCGCTGATCGTCACCGCGCCCGACAGCGTCTTCAACAACCTGCAGAACGTCATCGCCATGCTCGACCGGCGCCGCGCCCAGGTGCATATCGAGGCGCTGATCGTCGAGCTGTCGGCCGAGAAGGCCGCCGAATTCGGCTTCCAGTGGCAGGCCGTGGGCAAGGGTTCGACCGTCGGCGGCACCAATTTCGGCAACGCCACGCAGAACATCCTGTCGCTCTCTTCCAACATCAGCAAGGCGGGCGTCGGCCTCAACCTCGGCCTGGCCAGCGGCAACAGCCTCAACGTGCTGGCCCGCATGCTGGAGACCGAAGCGCATGGCAACATACTGTCCACGCCGAACATCATGACGCTGGACAACGAGGAAGCGAAGATCGTCATCGGCCAGAACCTGCCCTTCGTCACCGGCTCGTACTCGACCAGCAACACCAACGCGACGACGCCCTTCCAGACCTACGAGCGGCGCGACGTCGGCCTGACCCTGAAGGTTCGCCCGCAGATCACCGAAGGCGGCGTCGTCCGCGTGCAGATCTACCAGGAGGTCTCCTCGGTGCAGAGCGGCACGGAAAGCAGCACGGCCGGCCCGACGACCAACAAGCGCTCGCTCGAATCCAGCGTGCTGGTCGACGACGGCGCCACCATCGTGCTCGGCGGCCTGATCAAGGACGATCTCAGCGTCGACGAGGAAAAGGTGCCGCTGCTCGGCGACCTGCCTTTCATCCGCAACCTGTTCCGCTACCAGAACCGCTCGCGCAAGAAGACCAACCTGATGGTTTTCCTGCGCCCGCGCATCATCCGCGACGGCCTCGATTACCAGGGCATCACCGACGACCGCTACAGCCTCTTGCTCAACGAGCAGAAACGCCAGGAACTGCTGATCCCGTCCAACGCCTGGGGCGACAACGCCGTGCCGCGCCTCGAGGAGCGTTCGGCCAAGCCATGAACATGCCGGCGCGACTCCCCTATGCCTTCGCCCGCAGCCAGGGCGTGCTGATTGCCGAAGACGGCGATCCGCTGCCGGTCTGCTACCGGGAAGGCGCACTGCCGCTGGCCGCGCTCGGCGAAATCCAGCGCCGTTTCAATCGGGCGGCGCGCCCGCAGCCGCTGCCGGCCGCCGAATTCGAGCGACGCCTGGCCGCGTTGTATGCCCACAGCGACCAGACGGCGGCCGAAGTGGCCAGCGATATCGGCCAGGATCTCGACATCGCCCGCCTGGTCGAGGAACTGCCGCCGGTCGAGGACCTGCTCGACAGCCAGCACGACGCGCCGATCATTCGCATGATCAACGCCCTGCTCACCCAGGCCGCCCGCGAGAACGCTTCCGACATCCACATCGAGCCCTACGAACGGCAATCGGTCGTGCGCTTCCGTCTCGACGGCGTGCTGCACGACGTGGTGTCGCCGAACCGCGCGCTGCATGCGGCCATGGTGTCGCGCATCAAGATCATGGCCGGGCTGGACATCGCCGAGAAGCGCCTGCCGCAGGATGGCCGCATCACCGTGCGCATTGCCGGCCGGGGCATGGATGTGCGCGTCTCCACGCTGCCGGCCAGCCACGGCGAACGCGTCGTCCTGCGCCTGCTCGACAAGGACCCGACCCGCCTCGACCTGAGCAAGCTGGGCATGGCCGACGACACGCTGGCCCGCGTCGATACGCTGATCCGCCAGCCGCACGGCATCCTGCTCGTCACCGGGCCGACCGGCTCGGGCAAGACGACCACCCTGTACGCCGCCCTCTCCCGCCTCGACGCCCGGCAGCAGAACATCATGACAGTCGAGGACCCGGTCGAGTACGACCTGGCCGGCATCGGCCAGATCCAGGTCAATCCGCGCATCGATCTCGATTTCGCCAAGGCCCTGCGCGCCATCCTGCGCCAGGACCCGGACGTGGTCATGATCGGCGAAATCCGCGATGCCGAAACGGCGCAGATCGCCGTCCAGGCCAGCCTGACCGGCCACCTGGTGCTGGCCACGCTGCACACCAACGATGCCGTCAGCGCCATTACCCGCCTGGCCGACATGGGCATCGAGCCTTTCCTGCTCTCCTCCAGCCTGCTCGGCGTCGTCGCCCAGCGCCTGGTGCGCCGGCTGTGCCCGCATTGCAAGACGCCGCACACAGCTGCGGTGGACGAGGCATTTTTGCCAAAAACCATGCCGCTATGGCAGGCCGTCGGCTGCCCGCATTGCGCCCATACCGGCTATCTCGGCCGGCTCGGCATCTACGAGCTGCTCGAAGTGGATGACCCGATCCGCCAGCTGATCCACCACGGCGGCAACGACAACGCGCTGCGCGACGAAGCCCGCCGGCCGGAACGCGGCAGCCGCCAGCTGCGCCTGCTGCGCGAGGACGGCCTGCGCTGCCTGGAAAGCGGCGAGACCTCGCTCGAAGAGCTGCTGCGCGTGACGCGCGACTGATCGGAACCCGACCGTGACCGCCTTCCGCTACCGCGCCGTCGACCTCGAAGGTCGTGAAATCCAGGGCGTGCTCGATGCCGACAGCAGCCGCCAGGCGCGCAGCGCCCTGCGCGCGCAGGGCCTGTTCGCGCTCGACGTGGCCAGCCTGCACGCCCAGGCCGATCGCGTTTTTGCCGGACGGACGCCGCGCCTTTCAGCCACCGCGCTGATGTTGCTGACCCGCCAGTGGTCGACCCTGCTCGACGCCGGCATTCCGGTCGAACGCGCCCTCGCCGCGCTGGTCGAGCAGAGCGAGGATGAAACGACGCGCGCGCTGCTCTCGGCCATCCGCGCAGAACTGCAGGCCGGCCACCCGCTGCATCGGGCGCTCGCCGCCTATCCGCGCAGCTTCGATTCGCTCTATTGCGCGCTGGTCGCCGCCGGCGAGCAAAGCGGCCAGCTCGACCGCGTCCTGGCCCGCCTGGCCGATCACCTGGAAAGCCGCGGCGCCTTGCGCCAGAAGCTGATCCAGGCCGTGGTCTATCCGCTGCTCGTCGTCTTCGTTGCCAGCGCCGTGGTCATGGCGCTGATGGTCTATGTCGTGCCGCAGGTCGTTTCCGTCTTTCAGAGCGGCAAGCAGAGCCTGCCGCTGCTCACCCGCGGCCTGATCGCCTTGAGCGATTTCCTGCGTTGGTCCTGGCCGCTGCTCGCCTGTCTTGGTTTTGGCATCGTCTGGAGCCTGCGCCGGGCACTGCGGGACATTGGCTTCCGCCGAGCCGCGCACAACCACTTGATGCGCCTGCCGGTGGTCGGCCGCCTGCTGACCGCCATGGACAGTGCCCGCCTGGCGCAAACCCTGGCCATTCTGGCCGGCAGCGGCGTACCGCTGCTCACCGCCCTGCAGGCCGGCAGCGCCGTCGTCTGGCTCGTTCCGCTGCGCGATGCCGTCGAACAAGCCACCGTCGACGTCCGCGAGGGCGCCGCGCTGCACAAAGCCCTGGCCAAGGCCGGGCGCTTCCCGCCCCTGCTCGTGCACATGATCGCCAGCGGCGAATCCTCCGGCCGCCTCGACGCCATGCTCGACAAGGCGGCGCAACAACAGGCCGACGAGGTCGGCAACCGCCTGTCGCTCGCCATGAGCCTGCTCGAACCCCTGCTCATCCTGGGCATGGGCGCCGTCGTGCTGGTCATCGTCCTGGCCATCCTGCAACCCATCATCGAAATCAACCAACTCATTCGCTAGCCATGCCCAACCTCGCCAAACGCCACGCCGGTTTCACCCTGATCGAAGTTATGGTCGTCATCGTCATTCTCGGCATCCTCGCCGCCCTGGTCGTGCCCAAGGTCATGAGCCGGCCCGATGAGGCGCGCATCGTCGCCGCCAAACAGGATATCGGCAGCCTGCTGCAGGCCCTGAAACTCTACCGCCTGGACAACCGGCGCTACCCGACCGGCGATCAGGGTCTGCAAGCCCTAGTGAGCAAGCCGCAACAGGCACCGGTTCCGGATGGCTGGAAGGCCGGCGGCTACATCGAGCGCCTGCCGCTCGACCCGTGGGGCCAGCCCTACCAGTATCTGAGCCCCGGCCTGCACGGCGAAATCGACGTTTTCAGTTTTGGCGCCGATGGCGTGGCCGGCGGTGAGGGAAACGATGCCGATATCGGCAACTGGTCGCTCTGAGCACCGGCAGGCCGGCTTCACGCTGGTCGAGATTCTGGTCGCCCTGGTCGTGCTCGGCGTGCTGGCAACCAGCGTCGTGCTGACCCTGCCCGACCCCAAGGAGGCGGCCCAGCGCAGCAGCGTGCTGTCCTGGCAACGACAACTGGAGGAGGCGGCGCTGCGCGCCGAAGCCGAGGCTCGCCCGTGGGCCTGGGAAATCACTGCCGAGGGCAGTCGCCTGCTCAGTCAGCGCGACGGCCGTTGGCGCTCGTCCGGTGAAGCCGCGCAGCCGCTAGCCGAAGGGCTGCGCCTTGGCGCCCTGGAAATCGATGGCCAGCCCCGGCCGATCCACAGCCGCATCGTCTTTGCCGGCGCCGCGCCGCTGTTCGCCCTGGAACTGAGCGCCGCACACCGCCGCTGGCGGATCACCGGGCTGCCGAACGGGCGCATCGTGCAGGAAGAACTGCCGTGAAGCGGGACGGCGGTTTCACCCTGCTCGAAATCCTGGTCGCCCTGTCCATCCTGGCCTTCGGCCTGGCCGCCGCGACCCGCGCCGGCATCGCCGGCAGCGATGGTGCGATGGCGCTGCGCGAACGCCAGTTGGCGCTGTGGGTGGCCGACAACCACCTGGCGCTGTGGCGCGCCAGCCGCGAGTGGCCGGACCCCGGCCAGCGCCAGGGCGAAGCCGAGATGGGCGGCCAGCGCTTCGTCTGGCAAGCCAGGATAGCCCCCGCCATGCAACAACAATTCCGCCGGATCGAATTCGAAGTCAGCCCGGCCAATCGGCTCGACACCCCGCTGGTCCGCCAGATCGCCTACCTGGCCAAGCCATGATGCGCCAAGGCGGATTCACCCTGATCGAAATCCTGGTCGCGCTGACGCTGCTGGCCTTGATCGGCACCATCGGCTGGCGCAGCCTGGACGGCCTGAACCGGGTCAGCGGCCGGATCAACGGCGAAGCCGGACGCTGGCAGGAGATCGCCCTGGCCATCGAGCGCGTCGGCAACGATGCCCGCCAGGCGATGCCGGTCGCCGGGCGCGATGCCGCCGGCCGTCGCCTGCCGGCCTGGCTGGGCACGGCGCGTGTTGCCGACGGCCGGCCGCAACTGACGCTGACCCGCAGCGCCAACGCAGGCAGCGATATGCAACGCATCGCCTACCGCTGGCAGGATGGCCGGCTCGAACTGCTGACCTGGCCGAGCCATGACGCGGCAGCGGCCAGCCGCAACCATCTCTTGCTCGACGGCGTCGATGCCGTCGAATTCGCCTACCTCGACCGCAACAATCGCTGGCTCAACGACTGGCCGCCCGCCGGCGACCCGCGCCGGCTGCCGCGCGCCCTGCGCCTGCGCCTGCAATTGCGCGAAGGCGGCAGTCTCGAAAGAATCTTCGATGTCCCGACGGCCGACTGATCGCCCGCGGTTTTTGCCGTTTTTCGGCCGTACACCGCAGCAGTCGGGCGCGGCGGTGGTCAGCGCCATGCTGATCGTCGCCCTGGCCACCGCCGGGGCGGCCTTTTTGCTCGGCCGGATGGACCACTGGATCAAGCGCGTCGAAATCGGCCGCGACAAGACGCAGGGCCGTCAACTGGCGCTGGCCGGCATCGATTTCGCCCGCGCCGTGCTGAGTACCGATGCGCGCAGCAGTGCCGCCGACTCGCTCGACGAAGACTGGGCCCGCCGCCTGCCACCCCTGCGCCAGGACGATATGGAATTGGCCGGGCAGATCGAAGACGCCCAGGGCCGCCTCAACCTCAACGACCTGCGCCGCGACGACGGCAGCATCGACGAAAGCGCACTTGAAGCCTACCGCCGGCTGCTCTCGTCGCTGGGCCTCTCGCCCGATCTGGCCGATCCACTGGCCGACTGGCTCGACGCCGACGACAGCCCGCGCGCCGCCGGCGCCGAAGCCAACGCCTATCTCGCCGCCGGCCTGCCCGGCGGCGCGCCGGGGCGGCCGCTCGACCACCTAGCCAACCTGCACCGCGTCCGCGGCTATACGCCGGACATCATCGACCGCCTGCAGGCCTTCGCCAGCGTCCTGCCCGGCCACCCCGGCATCAACCTGAACACCGCCCCGCCCGAGGTGCTGGCCGCCATCCAGCCCGGACTCGACACGGGCCTGGCCCGCACGCTGGCGGCCAGCCGGCAAGCCGTGCCCTTCCGCGATGTCAGCGATTACCGCCGACGCGCCGGCAACGACGCCCTGCCCAGCCCGTCACTGCCGGTCTCGGTCGCCAGCCGGCATTTCATCGTTCGCGTCGAAGTCTCCGGCGAGCGCACGCGCAGCGTCGCCGAAAGCCTCGTCCAACGCTACGGCGACGGCAGCAAAACACGTCTTCTTTGGTTAAGCCTGCAATGAACCCCACGCTCATCCTGATCATTCCCTCCGACTGGCCGCACGCGCGCCGCGAATCGCCCTGGCTGCTGATCGACGAAGCCGGCCGCGTCGTCCAGCGCGGCTGCAGCGAACCAACGCATTGGCCGATTCCGGCCCCCGGCACATCGACCGATCCGACCGCCTGCGTCGTCTTGCTGGCCGGACGGCAAGTCAGTCACCAACGCTGCCGCCTGCCGAAAAAGCAGGCCACCCCGGAAGTCGCCGCCAGCGCACTGGAAGATGCCCTGCTCGAAGAAACCGAGCATCTGCTCTTCGCCATCGCCCCCGGCGACGACGAGCACGAACGATCCATCGGCGTCGTCAGCGCCCAACGCCTGGATAGCCTGCTCGCCATCCTGCCAGCGCTCGGGCTCGCCGTACGCGCGGTCTGGCCGCTCGGCCAAGTGTTGCCGGCGGACGAGGCCTGGCTGATCGGCGACGAACTGACCCTGGCGCTCGGCAACGGCCACATCGTTTCGCTACCCATCGACGCGCAACTGGCCGAGATGCTCGATGCGCTGCAAGGTGACGCGCAGGCGCTGGCCTGCGTCCGCTTCGACCGGCAACTGTCGCTGGCCGCCGCGCACACCATCGATGCGCTGAGCGCCGCCGGACGCCTCGTGGCGCACAGCGCAAGCTGCCCCACCTTGCCAGCGGGAGACGGTTTCCTCTACGGACCTCGCCAGCCCAGAAGCAAGCGGGCGTGGGAGCTGGCACCCCTGTTTCCAGGATTGCGCCTGGCCGCCGCATTCGCCGCGACCATCGTCGCGCTGATGCTGGCCCAATGGGGCTGGCTGGCCTGGCAAGGGCACAACCTGCGCCAGGAAATCGCCGGGCTGTTCCGCCAGGTCGCACCCAAGGCGACGCTGGTCGATCCGCCGCGGCAACTGCAACGATTGGTCGACGATAGCCGCCATGCTCACGGCCAGTTGGCCGGCGACGACATGATCCGCCTGCTCGCTCCGCTGGCCGACCTGAAAGATGGCGGGCTTGCCATCGACAACATCGATTACGCCGACGGCCGGCTGCGTGTGCTGGCTGAGCTATCGGGCGACGAGCTGGCGCGCTTGCACGCCATCGCCGACGCTCAAAGCATCCGCCTGACCACCGACAGCCAGGCGGCGAACGGACAACGCACGAAAACTACCCTGCTCCTTACCGACGGAGGCCGCCCATGATCCCGCCCCGCTTCACCCACCGTCTGGCCGGCCTGAAGGCGAGCTGGCAGGGCATGAACGGACGCGACCGCAAAGCCCTGAGCCTTCTCGCCCTGGTCGCCGCCATCGCCCTGGCCGGACAAGCCTTGTGGTCGCTCGAACAGGCCCGAACCCAGGCAGCGCGCCAACTCCCTCGGCTGGCCGCCAGCCTCGAACAAATGCGCGCCCTGGTCAAAGACTGGCAGCAATTGAGCGAGGCAGCCCGCCCTGCCATCGACGCCAATGCCGCTCGCCGTAACGTCGACCGGCGATTGGGCGAACTCGGCAAGGGCCTGAGCGGCCAGTGGAACGCTGAGGGCGAACTGCTGATCAAGGGACAAGCCGAGTTTTCCGGATGGCTGCGGTGGACGGCCGCGATGCAGCAAGAAAGCGCGCTGCGCCCGGTTTCCTGCCAGTTGCGCCGCAACGGCGAGTCCATCGAGATCGAAGCCCGCTATCGCCTGGCCGGTCTCGCCCAATGAAGGCGCCATCCCAAGGCCGGCAGCGCCGCATCCGAGGGCTCACACTGCTGGTTGCCGCACTGACCCTGCTGGCCAGTTTGCCGGCCCGCTTTCTGGTTAGCCTGTTCCCGAATACCTGGGAGGATCGGGTCATGCTGAGCGAAACCTCGGGGCGTTGGTGGTCGGGCAATGGCCGCTTATACCTGCGGGCCAACCGGGAGAGCGAATGGCATGCCCTGGGCAATCTCCACTGGCGCCTGCTGCCGGATATCAAGCATTGGCTAGCCATCGGACTTGGCGGCGGGCAAATGCGACTGGATCTGGCGTTGAACCTTGTCGGCCAGGGATTCGTTGTACCGGCCGAAACCCTCCTGCTGCCGGCGGCCTCTGTCCTGCCATCGCAGCGCTGGCAAGGCTGCATTGTCATCGAGCACTTCCAGCTCGCTCCCCTCGCCGGCAGCGCGGTGGGCAAAGTGGCGTGGCTCGGTGCCGGCAGCGCCCTGCTGCCGACCGACCCTCTCGGCGACTATTCCGCTGACTGGCGCTGGCATCCGGTGCAAGGACTCAGCGCCGACATTCGTGGCGGCAAACCAGGAACAATCGAACTGTCCGGACAGTTCGGCCTGACACCGAGCGGCAAGCCATCCCCGAACCTGCGCCTCAAGCTGAACGGATCGCTCCGTCAGCAGCTCGACAGCAGCCTGCACCTGTTCACCGAATCCGGTGTCGAAGCTGGGGAATACCGATGGATACAGGCTTCTGCGGGTACGAGCTTAACGTTCCGGTAAAGATCACGTAACACTGATTCGTCATCATGCCGCCTCTTGCAGTACCCCAACCCCTTCCCAACATTTTCCAACGCGAGAATCAGCATGTCCCATCAAATGACAAAGAATCACCCGGATTCGCCGAACGGCCAGGACGACATCAGCAAGAACGACTCCGGCAACCCGACCATCAATGAGATCATCGATATCCGCCTGAGCCGCCGTGGCCTGCTGAAAGGCGGCGCCGGCATGGTCGCCGGTGGTTTCATGAGCATGGGCCTGAGCGCTTGCGTTAGCGATTCCAGCAAAACGGCCACCACGGCCAAAGGTTTTTCCCTCGGCTTCACCGCCGTCGCCAAGAGCCTGAACGATGTGCTCAGCGTCCCGACCGGCTACACCGCCAGCATTCTTTACCGTACCGGCGACCCGATCAACGGCGCCACGCCGGCCTACGTCAACGACGGCACCGACACCGCTGCCAGCTTCGATTTCCGCGCTGGCGATCATCACGACGGCATGGCCTACTTCGGCATGGCCTCGGGTGGCAGCGGCATGGATTTGAACAATTCGAGCCGCGGCATCGTGTGCATGAACCACGAGAACATCAACCAGCAGTTCCTGCACACCGCTGCCGAGGCCGGTGTAGGCTTTTCCACCGCCGGTCGTGTCGCCGCGCAGATCGACAAGGAAGTCAATGCGCACGGCGTTTCGGTCATCGAGGTCAGCAAAGCGGGCGGCACCTTCTCGGTCAACACCGCCTCAACCTACAACCGTCGTCTCACCGCCGCCAGTGAAATGGACATCTATGGTCCGGCCCGCGGCGATGCCCTGATGGTCACGCCCTATTCGAACGCCGCCCAGAAAACCCGCGGTACGCTCAACAACTGCGCCATGGGCATCACCCCCTGGGGTACCTATCTGACCTGCGAGGAAAACTGGGCGGGCTATTTCAAGCGCCCGGCCTCTGCCGGCCTAAGCGCCAAGATGGCGGCTGCCCAGAACCGCTACATGGCCAGCAGCGCCAACAACGGCAGCTACGGCTGGGCCAACCCGACCGGTGGTGATACCAGCGGCAACGGCCTCTACGATCGCTGGAACGTCAGCCTGACCGGCGCCGATGCCACTGCTGATTACCGCTACGCCGCCAATACCTTCGGTTGGGTTGTCGAAATCGACCCGTTCGCGCCGGCCTCCATTCCGCGCAAGCGTACTGCCCTCGGCCGCTTCGGCCACGAAGGCGCCATGCCGGCTCCGGCGGTCGTCGGCAAGCCGGTCGTCTTCTACATGGGTGACGACTCGCGTGGCGAATACATCTACAAGTATGTGTCGACCGCCAACTGGAGCAGCGCTGACGTTGGCGGCGGTCTGGCCGCCGGCAACAAGTACCTCGACGACGGCAAGCTCTACGTCGCCAAGTTCAACAGCGACGGCAGCGGCAGCTGGATCGAACTGAGCTTCACCAACCCGACGATCTCCGGCTACGCCACCTATACCCCTGCCAACCAGGCCGACGTACTGATCAATTGCCGCTTCGCAGCCGATGCGGTCGGCGCGACGCCGATGGACCGTCCGGAATGGACCGGGGTGAACCCGAGCACCGGCGACATCTATGTCACGCTGACCAACAACTCCGACCGCGGCAAGACTGGCACCACCACTGGCGGCAAGAGCCGCGGCCTGGATGCGGCCAACCCGCGCTACTACTCCGATCTGAAGGGTGCCGCCACCCAGACCGGCAACGTCAACGGCCATATCATCCGCATCCGTGAATCCGCCAAGGATCACTCGGCCACCACCTTCCAGTGGGACATCTACCTGTTCGGCGCCGAGGCCGGTGCCGATGCCACCAATATCAACGTTTCGTCGCTCACCGCTGACAACGACTTCTCCAGCCCGGACGGCCTGTGGTTCAGCCGTGCCGTGCCCGGCCTGATGTGGCTGCAGACCGATGACGGTGCCTACACTGACGTCACCAACTGCATGATGCTGGCGGCACTGCCTGGCACGATGGGCGATGGCGCAGCGACGACCATCACCAACACCGCCGTTCCGGCCAACGCCAACGCCAACCAGACGGTGGCCACCATTGCCGGAAAGAAGGCATCGACCGATACCCTGCGCCGCTTCCTGGTCGGCCCGAAGGGCTGCGAGATCACCGGCATCACCGAGACGCCGGATGGCCAGACCATTTTCGTCAACATCCAGCACCCGGGTGAAAACACCGCCCTCGCCGACGTCGCCAGCAACACGACCGCTTCGTTCGAGAGCCACTGGCCGGATGGCGGCAACGCCCGCCCGCGCTCGGCGACTGTCGTCATTACCAAGAATGGCGGCGGGCTGATCGGTTCCTGATCGCCGCTCTTTCTGTCCCAAAGGCTGCCGAACGCAAGTCCGGCAGCCTTTTTTATGGTCAGGACAGCATCCGCCAGATGCGGCAGCAAAGCGACAACGCGGCCTGGCCAGCCACTCCGCCCGCTTGAGCGCCACATGACAATACCAAATCTGTCAGGCATAGTTTGCGCACTATGACTCCCATTGCCGCACCATGAGCACCGATACCCGCATGGGCGTTCGACTGGCCCAGCTACACCTGTACGTCGACATCCACCGCCACGATCTCTTTGTTGCGCCTATCCTGGCCGTTGTCGTCGCCGGTCTGATCAGTTCTTGGGTTCCGATGGCCTGGGCAGGTATCTGGCTGGCCATCGAACTGGTCATCATCGCCAACTACCTGTGGGTCTATCGCCAGTTCAAGCGCGTCAATCCGCCTGCACGCGAAGAGCGCCAGTGGGCCAACCGGATCGCCCGCGCCCATGGGGCGCACATGCTGGCCTGGTCGTCGCTGGTCATCTGGGCCTGGCAGCCGGGCAACTTCTCCAGCCTGATCTTCGTCATGCTCGTCCATGTCGGGCTGATCTCGCTGACCGTCTCGATGAGCAATGCCCATCTGCGCCTGCTCGTCCTCGACATGATCTTCCCGGTGCTCGCTCTGGTCGGCCCGCCGCTGCTCGAACCGGGCTGGTTCAATATCGGTCTGACCTTGCTGGGCGGAGGTTTCGCCCTGCTGATGGTACTCGTCGGCCGCCAGATCAACCGTTACACCACCGAAGCCATCGAGCTACGCCAGCACAACGAGGTGCTGATCAAGGAACTCGAATCGCAAGCCTCGCGCGACTCGCTGACCGGCGTGGTCAATCGCCGCTACTTCCTCGAGGCCGCCAAGCGCCTGCTGCAACAGCCACGCAGCGAGAGTGCACCGCTGGCACTGCTGATCATCGATCTCGACCATTTCAAGACGGTCAACGACCGCTACGGCCACCTGGGCGGCGACGAAGTGCTGGTCGCCGTGGTCGATGCCTGCGTCGCCCACCTGCGCACCGGTGACTATTTCGGGCGACTGGGCGGCGAGGAGTTCGCCCTGCTCCTGCCCGGGAACTCGCTGAGCGAAGCGAAGGAAACGGCCGAGCGCCTGCGCCAGGCCACCGAGGCGCTGAGCATCCCGCTCCAGGGCGACACGGTGCGCCCGACCATCAGCATCGGCATCGCCCTGGCCAAACCGGACGAAACCAATCTCTCCGACCTGATGCGTCGGGCCGACCTGGCGATGTATGCCGCCAAGGAGCAAGGTCGCAACCGCGTGGTCTGTGCCGCCGACCAGGCCGACAGCGGCGAAGCCAAGGGCGAACCGGCCGTCGTCCCGATCTAGTCGCCCGCCCCCTCGGCTGTCGGGAGGCCGTTTTGTGCCCTGGATCAAGACATTCTCTTTGAGCGGGGAGTAGCATCGCAGCATCTCCCATCTCTTGAGGAGGCGTGCATCATGACGACCCGTGTTAACCTTGCGCTTTTGCTGGCGGCGCTGCTCGCCCTGCCAGTGGCCAATGCCGAGGCACGCGGCCCGTGGCGGGCGGGCGAGAACAACACGCGCGGCTGGGATTTGATGACGCCGGAAGAGCGCATCGAACATCAGGCCCGGATACGCGGCTTCACGACATTGGCCCCCTGCCTCGCCTATCGCGAAGAACACCACCGGCTGATGGAACAACGCGCCCGCGAACGCGGTGTCGCCCTGCGCGGCGGCGGCCGCGATTTCTGTGCTCATCTGTCTGCCGACAAGGCCGTGGGCGGCACAAAGGCACGATGAAACGCCTCGCCATACCGCTGCTCAGCGCGCTGTTGGTCGGCCTGCCGGTGCTGTGGGCCTGGCCGGAAGAGCTCTCTTTCTGGCGCAGCCTGGGTATCGTGCTGGGCTGGACCGGTTGCGGCCTGCTGCTGGCCAGCCTGCTGCTGATGGTGCGCGAGCCTCGTCTGGCGGATGCGCTGGGCGGGCTGGAAAGGATGTATCGCTGGCACCACGGGCTGGGCACCCTGGGCTATCTGGCGCTTGCCCTACATCCGCTCGCCCTGGCGGCGGATTACCTAAACGATTCGCCGGCCCTGGCCTGGGCCACGCTGTGGCCGGCCGATCAAGGCTGGCCGCTGTGGTTCGGCTGGCTCGGGCTCATTCTGCTGATGCTCGGAACGGGCCTGGCGCACAGCCGCCTCGCCTATGGCCGCTGGCGCCTGCTGCATCTGCTGCTGGTGCCCGCCATCGGTTTCGGCTTCGCCCATCTGATCCTGCTCGGCCTCAGCGAACCCATCGGCTTCTCGATGCTGCTCGCCGCCCTCTTGCTGCTCTGGCGCTTTCTGCGCGCTGACCTCAGGCTGGCTGCCCGCCCTTATCTGGTCAGCCAGGTGCAACGAATCGCGCAGGACATCGTCGAACTCGATCTTCGCCCGCTCGCCACGCCGATTGCCGCCACGCCGGGACAGTTCGTCATGCTCAGCCTGGGTGCTGGCAGCGACTTCCGGGGCTGTGGCGAGGCGCACCCGTTCACCATCAGCGGCATCGATGCCGCCGGCCAGCTGCGCCTAGCGATCAAGGCCCTGGGCGATTGCACCCGGCACATGCAGACGGTGCGCATAGGTACACCGGCTCGGGTCGAAGGCCCTTACGGTCATTTCCTGGCAGCAGAAGGGTCACGGCAGCAGTTCTGGCTGGCCGGCGGTATCGGCATTACGCCTTTCCTCGCCAGCCTGCGCGACAAGGCGCCGACGATGCCGACGACCCTGCTCTATTGCTACCGCAGCGACGACGATGCCGCCTATGTCGGCGAACTGCGCGCGATGGCCGAAACGATGCCGCAGCTCACACTGCATTGCCATGCCGACAACGGGCAGGCGACATCACTCGACCAATTGCTGCCGACCGGCGAGGCCCTGGCCAATTGTCAGTGTTACCTGTGCGGCCCACCCGGCATGATCGAAGCGGCACGCTGCCTTCTGACCGAGCGCGGCGTGCCGTCGGCCCACATCCGTTTCGAGGCGTTCGACTTCCGATGATGCGCAAGCTATTCGTCTTCGGCACGGCACTGTTCTGGATCGCCCTTGGCGGTTTCTGGCTCAACGCCTTGCTGGCGCCGGACGAGCCGGTAGCGGTGCCGGCGGAGGCCCGCTACACGCTTGCCCAGATCGCCGAACATGGCGGCGAAAGCAGTTGCTGGATGGCGATCGCCGGCGAGGTCTACGACATCACCGCCTACCTGCCGGAACACCCGAGCCGGCCAGCCATCATCCTGGCCTGGTGCGGCAAGGAAGCCAGCGAAGCCTACCGGACGAAAATGCGCGGCCGCCCCCATACGGAAGAAGCCGACCGCCTGCTGACGGCCTATCGTATCGGTCGTCTGGCGGAACAATAAAAAGGGGATACCCCGTTAGCGGCGACGGGGTTGCGCCTGATTTTTGGCCAAAACAGGCAGTGCACCGCAGCAGTGAGAAAACTGCGCCTTTACCTGTTGTCTTGAAGCCTATACCCGTGAGAAGCGCGGGCGTCGCATTTGCATCAAGCCTGATTCCGAGAGTCCGGCGATTTCGCCAATGACCTGGTTGATGCTATCGCCCAGTAACCACCAGGCATTTCCATACGGCAGGACGGTGACGTCCAATTTACTGCAGAGTTTCCGGGCTGCGGCCCGTTTTTGTTCTATGTTCATTCAGTCTTTCAAATACACCCTCAGCGTCTGACGCGCGGGGTAGGAGGAGTACGTCCCTCGATTTGCCGGAAGGTAATGCGGCCCTTGGACAGGTCGTACGGCGACAGCTCCAGCGTCACCTTGTCGCCCGCGATAATGCGGATGTGGTGCTTGCGCATCTTGCCGGCCGTGTAGGCAACCAGCGAATGCCCGTTGTCCATGGTGACGAGAAAACGTGAGTCGGGCAGGACTTCCTGAACGACACCTTGCATTTCCAGCAATTCTTCTTTGGCCATGATCGGCTCCAATAAGGGGATGATGAGGGGGCAAATGCCCCCTGGCGAGCCCCCGAAGCGAAAGCGCGGGGGCTACGAGGATCAAGCGATCTGGATGTTGCTCGCTTGCTTGCCCTTGGGGCCGGTCGTCACTTCGAACGACACGCGCTGGCCTTCGGCGAGCGTGCGGAAACCGTTGGATTGAATTGCAGAAAAATGCGCGAAAAGGTCTTCGCCACCACCCTCGGGGGAAATAAATCCGAAACCCTTGGAATCATTGAACCACTTGACGATGCCATAAGCCATGTCTTGAATCTCCGTAAATATGAGACGGGGCGAAGCCCCGAAAAAAGGGGCGAATTCAAGACGGCGAGGTACGAATGGGGGATTGGCGCCGTAGAACTACGGGTACTAAACCGACTAAACAACAACACTACTTAAGTTCGCTGCGGTGCACAATACAGGGGTTTGCCCCCGCTGGCAAACGATTATTCAGCCGATAGACCAATTATTTGCCCCCTATGCAACCTAGCCGTCAACTAATGACAGACGGCAGCTGAATCCTCTCTGCAGACTGATATCGATTTGACTCACCGCCCCCTGCGACACGTTGCCGCGGGCGACGAAATGTCGCATCTGGCCTGCTTCTCCTGGAATTAGCATCGCCCCCTTTTGAACCATGACAACAAAAGGGAGGATTCGTGAAGAAAGCAAAAAGAACACTACGACCAAGCGTGTTGTGTACATGCGCCATTCTGGCCGGAGGAGCAGCAGCAGAGCCAAGCACTCAGCTGGAAGAAGTTTCGGTGACGGCCACCCGAGAGAGCCGCTCGACAGGCGATGTCCCGCAGGCGATCGCAGTCATCGGCAAGGAAACGATGGCCGACAAGAAGATGTTCAACGTCAAGGAAGCGCTACAGGAAGTACCGGGGGTTCTGATCGACAGCAAGAACGGCGGCTTCGATGCCCGCCTGATCATCCGTGGCGCTGGGTTGAAGGCGGCCTACGGCATCCGTGAAATCATGGTTCTGCGCGACGGCGTGCCGCTGAGCGACCCCGACAGTTTCACGCGCCTCGATTTTGTCGACACGCAGGACATCGAGCGTATCGAAGTCGCCAAGGGACCGGGCAACCTGTTTGCTGCCGGCAGCGCAGGCGGCGCCATTCAAATCATTTCCAAATCGGTCTTCGACCAGACCGGAAACAACTTCCGCCTGGGTTATGGCACCGAAGGAACCAAGAACATCCACTTTCGCTACGGCGCCATGATCGACGACCGGCAGGCGGTCGCCGTCACTCTCACCCGGCGTGAGATGGAGAACGACTGGCGTTACTGGAACAAATTCGACACAACGCAAGCCTCGTTGAAGCACGGCATACAGTTGGGTGACGGCGACATTCTAGAAAGCGAAGTCTCCTATTCCGAAGCAAACATGCAGTTGCCCGGGGCGATCGACAATACCGCCGCCAATGGCTATCTCTTCGACCAGTTCAAACGTAGTGGAAAGCAGGACGGAACCTCCGAAGCATGGAAGCACTCCGGGCGCTATTCGAAAGTCTTCTTTTTCAACAGCCGCTACGAAATGCAGCGCGGCGATTTCACCTTCAAGCCGCGCCTTTACTACAACACTTGGTACCACTACCACCCGGTCACCGGTGTCATCAATGAGAGTGAATCCTGGGTATCGAATCTGGGCGTCGATCTGGAAGGCAACTACCGCCATGCACAAGGCTCCCTGGTTGGTGGCCTGACCGTCCGCCGCGAACGCGCTCCCGATTCAAGAAAATATGAATACCGCGACGTCACCTACGGCGCTGGCGGCAGGATCGTCGCAACCCGCAGCGATGCACGCGGCGCACTTGCCGAGATCGACGACTCGACCACCCTGCTGAAGGGCATTTATCTGCAGGAATCGTGGCGCCCGACTGAGCGCTGGATCGTCGACCTCGGCATGCGCTACGACATCGTCCAGTTCGAGGATGACAACAACCAGCTTCGCACCTACAACTACTCCACCGGAAAATACGCTGCCGGCGCTGGCCAGAGCCACCTGGAAAAAACCTTCTACCTGCCGGCGCCCAAACTGGCAGCGAGCTACCGCATTGCGCCGGGACTCAACTTCTTCGCGATGGCCGCCCAGGCCGGACAGATTCCATCGACGTCGGAAATATCGAGCAATCCGGCCCTTGAGGCCCCAATTTCACGCAACTATGAAATCGGGTTGAAGGGACGCGCCGCTGACTGGAGCTTCGACACCAGCATCTATCTCAACCCGGTCGAGAAGGAAATCGTGCAGCAGTCCAATGGCGGCGTAACGACCTACCTGAACGCCGGCAAGACCGACAAGCGCGGCTTCGAGTTCGCGGGACGTTACGTCCTCGACCCGCACTGGGAGACGGGCGGTTACTACAGCTACGCCGACTATCGCTACGACCAGTTCACCGAGCCCGTCCGCGTCGGGGCAAGCACGGTCAACATGGATCGCAGCGGCAAGGCCCTGCCCTTTGTTCCCCGCAACCAATACGGCCTTTTCGTGGCCTGGAAGCAGGCCGGATGGCGGGCACGGGTGTCGGCCAACACCTGGGGCCAATACTGGATGGATAACGCCAACACCGAGAAATACAGCGGTTGGGAATGGGTCACCAACGCTTCGCTCGGTTACCAATGGCAACGCCATTCCCTGACCCTGAACGTCGACAACCTGTTCGACCAGCACTACGCCGCCGAAGTCAAAAAGGACACGACGGGCAAAGTGCTCTATACGGTTGCCGCACCGCGTTCGGTCCTACTTACCTACCGCTATGAGTTTCGTTGAGATACGGCCATGAGACAACTAATCCTCTTAATCGGCCTGGCGATTGCCGCCGGCAGCAGCCTCGGCGCCGAACACGAACACGCGGCTAGCCCGAGCGTCCCCTCCCAAGGCGCTACGCCGGCCTGGACCAAGCTGCCCCGACTGGAGGCCGCCGGCAAACGAGGCGGCGAAAGAAACGGCGTGCTGCTGCGCGTCGTTGGCCTGGATGCTACGGAAATGCAGGTTTTCTCGCCCGATGGCGGACAACGCGGTTTCCCCATCGGCCCCGAAGGTGCCCGCATCCAGTCCGCCGGACCGACCATCGGCAACTACCATTGGGTCAGCGCCCGCGAGGAAAGGCCCGAGCATGTCGCCGTCGCCTCGACCGCCTGGTATTTCTCCAATCCCGGACAATCGCCCACGCAACTGCTGAGCCGCCTGAAATCCGAATTGGAGATCGTGCCCAGCCCGCTGCCACGCGAACACGGACGCTACCGGGAAAGCGAGAAGTGGAAATTCCAGGTGCGCTTTCTCGGAGAACCGCTTGCCGGCAAGAGCCTTCGACTCGAAACCAGTCGCGGCAGCCAGCTTCGTTTCACCACCGATGCCAACGGTATCGCCACGGTACTCTTTCCCCGTGATTTCACCGATGCCGATGACGCCAACGGACATGGGCGGGCAAGCGCCGACTTCGTCCTGGCCGTCGAGCATACGGCCGAGGGGCGCCACTACCTGAGCAGCTTCAGTCACTCCTACGCGCCGGATGCGGATCGGGGCAAAAGCCTCGGCTGGGGCGGTGCCTTCCTGGTGGCCGGCATGCTTGGCGCGGTGCCCATCTTGCGCCGCCGTCAGTCGAAGGAGGTGTGAACGATGTCCATACCTGTTTCTTTCAGCCTTTCCCGCCTCCGCTTTGGCGTTCAGCTGATCATGCTCTTCGTCACGGTCTATGGCAGCGTCTTCGTCGGTACCTACATGGCGGACAAGATTTCCAACAACCTGCCGGCCCTGTCCTGCGCTTACGACCAGATGAACGGTGGATACTGCGTTCTGATCCCGACCCAGCACATCCTGCACCATCGCATCGGCGAAGCCATCGTCAGAGCGCAACAACTGACCGTAGGCATGGTCTTGCCATTGCTGATGAGCTTTCTCGCCTTCTTCGCCTTCTTCTTCGTGCTGGGCAAGGCCTTCTGCGGTTGGGTCTGCCCGCTCGGCACCCTGCAGGAAATGATCGGACGCCTCGGGCGGCGCTTCGGCATCGGCATTCGCCGGCTGGAAAAAGACGATCTCGTCCCGGCCCGGCGGGTCCGCCCCGTCAAGTGGCTGCTCCTGCTTGGCCTGGTCTTCCTGCTCCCCCTGCTGACCGGTCTGGGCGTGACGCCACACGCCTTGGGCAATCCCTATTGCGATATGTGCCCATCGCGCATCGCCACCACGCTGCTGACCGGCAGCACCGAGCAATTCGCCTTGCGCCTGGGCGACACCTGGAGTTTCGCCCTCGGGGCAACCGGCAATTTCCTGATCGGTTTCATGCTGATCGGTGGCTTGGCGCTACGCCAGCCCTTCTGCCGGATTTGCCCCTTGCTGGCTTTCAACACACTGTTCCAGCGCCTGTCGCCCTGCCGGCTGGTCAAGGTCCGTCATGCCAACTGCGGCAGCTGCCGCGTTTGCAGCGAGGCCTGCCCGATGGACATCCAGGAAATTTCCCTCGAAGAAGGACGCAAGGCCTACACCGAGGACTGTACCCTGTGCGGACGCTGTGCCGAATATTGCCCGCAGGACGGAACCATCAAGCTCAAATGGGGCCCCGTCAGCCTCTTCTCATCGAGCCGCGAGTATTACAAGGAGAAGGTAAAGGGCGAGCTGCCCGACGGTACCGTCAAACCGATTCGTCTGGTGCGCAAGTCGGGAGGCATTCAGCATGAATGAGCTGGCAGCCGGAGGCCAGGTCGGCCTGGCGACCGTCTGGCTGCTCGGGGTTTCGATGGGACTGACGGCTTGCACCGTGACCTGCATGCCTTTCATCGGCACCTGGACCTTCGGCCGGGCAAGCGGCACGCGTGAGGCCTTCCGCCATACCCTGATGTTCCTCGCCGGCCGTGTTCTCTCCTACACGCTGCTGGCGGGCGCTGCCGGCATGGCCGGGCTGGGCATCGTCAAGTCGCTGGGCGGCCCCTTGGGCAATATCGCCATTGGGCTGGTCAGCATCGCCTCCGGCATCTGGATGCTGGCACGGGCCCGGCAGACGCAGTGCGCCAGCAAGCCAGGCGCAGGCATTCAGCCCCTGCGCTTTCAGCGCCGTACTGATTCAGCACCGCCCATGGCCATGGGCGCTGCCCTGGCCCTCACGCCCTGCACACCGCTGGCCTCCCTGCTCGCCCTCGCCGCACAAACCGAGAGTGTCGGCAGCGGTGCCGGCTATGGCCTGGCCTTTGGACTTGGCGCAGCGATGACGCCCATTCTCCTGCTGGCGCCCCTCGCCGGCCGCCTCGGCAGGGAACTCAAATGCGGACGAGGCTGGTTGCTGCCCTGGATGATGCGCCTGGCGGGCATCGTCCTGCTCGTCCTCGGCATTCGTCGCCTGGGCTACTGGCCGTTCTAGGACGCTTACACCGTCCGCTACCAGGGAGAAGTTCTGGCTACCCGCCGCCCGGACTTCTCCGCTGCTCCTGAGCAGCCCCCCCTTGTGCCCTTTCATCGCGCTACAGGCACAGGCAGCCATCCGCTAGAATCGCCCCTCCCCAACCTCAGCCCTGCGCATGAACCCGCCCGTCACCCCCAACTACCTTGCCGGCTACCCCGCTCATTTGGTGGAATCGGTTCAGCGCCTGATCGAACAGGGGCAGCTCGGCCAGCTGCTGCGTCAGAAATACCCGCAGGCGCATCAGGTACGCACCGACAAGGCGCTCTACGATTACGTGCTGGAGATCAAGAACACCTATCTGCGCAACGCCCCGCAGCCGAGCAAGGTCGCATTCCACGGCAAGCTGCAGGCCGTGCAGAACGCACTTGGCATCCACGCCCGCATCGCCCGCGTGCAGGGCGGCAAGCTCAAGACCAAGCGCGAAATCCACGTCGCCAGCATCTTTCGCGACATGCCGCCGGAGTTCCTGCGCATGATCGTCGTCCATGAGATCGCCCACCTGAAGGAGCCGGAGCACGACAAGGCCTTCTACCAGTTGTGCCAGCACATGGAAGCCGACTATTTCCAGCTCGAATTCGACCTGCGCGCCTACCTGTGCCACCTGGCTGCCGGCGGCCCGCCCTTATGGACGACAGAGGCCAACTGAGGGATTCCCCTCGTTTGGCAAAGCCGGCCGCTTGCGCGAAGATGAACAAGGATCGCCCAGCCACGCAGCCAGCCGCCTGAAGGAGCAAAACATGCGCCCCAGCCTGAACCTATTGTTGCCGTTCTTTCTCGTCACGCTGCTGGGTGGCTGCGCCTCGCGCGGCATTCCGCCTAGCACCGTAACCGGCGAGCAGGCTGCGGCCCGCGCCTTGCTGATGCAATCCGCCGAGGCACACGGTCTGGCGGCCTTCAAGCAAATCGATGATCTCAGCGTCGGCTATGCCGGTGAGTGGTACGGGCTGGTGAGCAAATTGCAGCCTACGCTGATCGACGCCGATTTCCGCCAGGGCTCGCAGGAACGTATCGTCCTCGGCAAAAAACCCGTGGTGGCCCAGCATCACACCGGCCCCAAGGGCAGCAAGCAGGTCATCCGGCCAGCGGATTCGGTGCGCGTCTTCTACAACGGCCAACCCACGGCCGACCGCGATGCGCTCGCCGCCGCGGCGCTGGTGGCCGACGGCTACCGCATGTTCCTGACCGGCCCCTTCTACTTTCTCGACGGCAACCTGAGCCTGGAAATGGGCGAAGAAGAAAGCGTCGAAGGCCGCCCCTGTCAGACGCTGATTGCCGTGCGCCGCCCCGGCCATGGGCTCTCACCCGAAGACCGCTATCTGCTGTTCATCGACCGCGAAAACCACCTGTTGCGCCGCATCCGTTTCACCATGGAAGGCTTGGCCTCGACGCAGGGCGCCATCGCCGAAGTCGACTTCTTCGATCACCGGCAAATCGCCGGCGTCACCTGGCCGACCCGCTACTACGAGCGCCTGCGCAAACCGATCCCCAACCTGCCGGTTCACGACTGGCGGCTGATCGGGCTGGATATCAACCGAGGCCTGAACGAAGCCGACATCACCGGCCCCGAATTTTCAGCCAAGGCCGCCGAAGCCGCCCGCCCCATCCCGCAACAAATCCAATGAATGCACTGACCGAACTGCACCACGACATCGACGCCCGCGTCGCCAGCATTCGCGAAAATCAACCCGACTGGCTGTGCGGCAAGGGTTGCGATAGCTGCTGCAAGCGCCTGGCCGACGTGCCACAACTGACCGCCGCCGAATGGGAGTTACTGCGCGAGGGCCTGGCCCAACTGGCGCCGGATCACCTGCAGGCCATCAGCAACGAAATTGCCGCCCTGGCCAGTTGTACCGCCCGCCCCGTCATCTGTCCCCTGCTCGACCGCAACACCGGCGCCTGCCCGGTCTACCTATACCGCCCGGTCGCCTGCCGCAGCTACGGCTTCTACATGCAGCGTGACCTCGGGCTGTTTTGCGGTGACATCGAAAAGCTGGTTGCGGAAGGCAAACTGCCGGACGTGGTCTGGGGCAACCACGATGCCATCGACCACCGGCTGGCCGGTTTGGGCGAAAGCCGGGCTCTGACGGAATGGTTTGCGGAGTGGTTTGCCGGGGCCTCTGTGAACGACTAAATGTCTCTGACCACGTTAGCGACAGAAGGGCAAATACAGCCGCAGGAAATGACAAATCCATTATACGGTTTGCGTTTGCCGAGGCTAAAATCGGGGCTTCTCGAATAATTCAAAAAGCATGTCTCCAGACAATAAAAGGCCACTCGACGAGGGCCAGGCTGGACGTCTCGGTTTGTGGGTAACGAACCGAGCCACCACCCTTTCCTTTGCTGTTGCCTACCCCAAAGGCGGCCGTTCCATTCGGCTTAGCTCTCGACACCCAAGCACGCGGGGCCTGGTCTTGCATTGCCGTACGCTAATGCAAGACCAGGCCCCGATCTTGACCTAACCCCAATTTTTTTTAACGGATGGGGAAGCCAAGTTATCAGGCATTTGAGACAACACGACCTTTGAGTGCCTTCACAAAGCAAGTCTTTTCCATTTATTCACATCCCCACGGGAGACCTAATGTCCAGATTTTTTCTTACGCTGCTTGCCTCTATCCTCTTACATAGCTCAACTTTGGCTTCGGCGGCAGATAATTCGCCCGCGTCAGCAAACGAGGCGCTCCGCCTATTCGCAAGATGCGATGCATCGTTCTTCAATGCGCTCAAGGAAGATCCAAATCTTTTTGGAAAAGCGGTAGAGGTAAAAATTCGGGGCAATGCGGCAACCATTGCTGTCGTTAACCCCCTATCCGAAAATGGGCGTGACCAGCTCTTCAAAGCACCAGTTAACGTTGCCGGGCTGCGCCTGATCGCTTGGCGCGATGAAGTTGCCTATGACTCAGAACTCGGTGGCTTCTTATTTTGGGGATTCAAGGCAGAAGGCGACCTAAAAACCGTGGCAAAAAACATCAATGCCATCCTGCCTATCTCGGCAAAACTAATCAATGCGGGTGACGTTTGGGCTCGTGCCGAAATTCGCATGATCGGTGACCCAGTTGACTCTTGGCGTCCGAGCCGTCCCGTCGGCGATACCGCGACTCCGAAAGGAAGCGTCGAGCGCGTGCTCCTGCTCGAGAGTGAAGCCGCTGGTCAGACCAGCATCTATTGCTCGCTCCAGGGATCGATTACCGCACCACTTCTCAAGGCATTACGTCCCGACCTGACTAGCGCCGAGTATCCGCAATGAAGCCACACGTTTCAGCAACCTTTGCCGCCCTGCTTATTGCCCTTTCAGCCTGCACGAGCACACCAAACGCAGGGCTTGCGGATCGATCGCCGATGAGTCAGGCCAGCCCCTGCCAGCAGACGAAAAACATGAAACTCACCAAAGACGGTGAAGGCTTTGAAGATCCTAACGAAGCCATTCGGCTACTGTCTGCTTGCCTTCTAAGCTGGCCCGACGCACCAACCGCATATCAGGCACTCACACTGAAAATGCGCGCTATCGCCTATGCACAACAGAAGGACTATGCGCACGCCATTACCGACCGTGAGGAATCATTGCGCTCTATACCACCGCGTACAGGCTGGGACATCATCGGTCTCGCCAGCAACTATCGGGATAGCGGGCAACCTGAACGAGCCGTCGAACTACTTCGGAAAATGCTCCAGGACAATCTGGGCCTACGCGGCAAAGGTACGCCTCCCGGCATGCCGAGCTATTACCACCTTGGCCGCGCACTGATCGATCTAGAGCAGTGGTTGGGTGCCGCAGAGGCCTTTTCCGAAGGCATGAGCTACCAACAAGATTACGTTTGGGCATACGCCTACCGCAGTCTGGCCTACGACCGCATGGGGCAGTCGGCACTGGCGCAGGCTGACATCGACAAGACACGTTCACTGATCAAGAAGCTCAATCCAGACGCCCGTGAGCAAGGACGTCAGGACCTGCTGAAACCACCATTTTCGGCGTTAATGACGAAGTATCCCGAGCAAGGAAATTAGATAACTGCAGATCACGGTGTTAGGTTTTGTATTGCCGTAGACTTATGCAAAACCTAACACTAACCATGTTCGTCAATCGCCCTATTTCCCTATTATTTCCTTCCCTGCAGGATTCGGTAGCGACTATTCCTGACGCGGATAGAGCCAAAGGGGTCAGAGACATTTAGTTTTCGTGCGTTTTTCCTAAATGTCTCTGACCCCTTTGATTGCTACCCCTTTGATTGCGGTGACATCGAAAAGCAGGTTGCGGAAGGCAAACTGCCGGACGTGGTCTGGGGCAACCACGATGCCATCGACCGCCGGCTGGCCGGTTTGGGCGAAAACCGGGCGCTGACCGATAGGTTTGCCGCGTGGCTTGCTGAGTGAACGGAGAGCGACTAAATCGCTCTCCATCGCTCGATGACTTATTTAAAGCGGTAATTGACCCCGACAAAGAGGCCGTGGATTTCAAGATCAGCCTTATGAACCAAGGTTCCACCCGAGTTGTTGGTCGAGGTCGTTTCGGTTTCCATGCTTATGTCGCCGAAGCGGGTGTAAAGATAGTCTCCCCTGAGCGACCAATTCTGGCTCAGCGCGTACTCGCCACCCAAGCCCAGGCTCCAACCGGTTTTGGTAACCGACTTCGAGCCTTTGGATAATCCGTTGAATGCATTATCAACATACGAGGCATCCAGCTTCAGTCGTGTAGCGGCAACACCACCGGTGACATAGGCCAGCCAATTGTTGGCTGCCCAACCGAGCTTGAGACGCAAGCCGGCCATCCAGTCGGCCGAGACCGATTGACTGATCGTGCTTTGCGTACCGGGGAGGGAATCTATTTCTTGCGTTCTTTGACGCTCTTTGTTGAAAGAAAGGCTATTGGCGCCGCCCTCGATACCCAGCAGCACATTCCCGAACTGTTTGCCATAACCGCCAACCAGCCCACCCACAGCACGCCACTGATCTATCTGGCCGTCACCCACGCGGGCGATTTGCCTGGCATCGGTTGCATCCAGGTATTTGGAGACACCGACGAGCATGCTCACATCCGAAGAGCTTTTCGCTGCACCCAGCTGACCACCCACATAGAAACCGGACCAATCGACGGCCGACGCCGACTGCGCCATGGCGCTACCACTGATGCCGCAAGCGAGTGCGACGACGGTACAAGCTAGTGTCTTCCTCATTTCTCCCCCGGAAAATGAAAGCGAATAATTGGGCTGCGATTGTATCCGCTTATCGTCACCAAGCTCTGCTCAAGGTACGAGGCACGGGTGCGAGGTCAGCATTGACGTTCGCTAGTGCAAGACCCGACCCCAACCTCGACGTGTGAAGGGTTAAATTTCATTCTTCTCTCGCAAACGCGATACTGTTTCAAACAGGAGGCGAATGCTCTCACCAAGTTCGGCGGGTGAGCACCCCAAGCTATGACTGGCTCCAACAAATAAGTTTTTGTTGGAATTAACGGGCTTGGCCTCAATTCGAATGGCGGAATTAATAGTCTCGACACTCATCCGAATCGAGTTTTCCTTGAAGGAACGAATTGATTTCGCCCCTGAGCTTACGTAACACGGCCACTCGGATGGCTTTTTCCCGACTGTAGTCTCATAGGGAACAGCACAGCACTCCAATAATTTGTCGACGGCAGCAGTACCTATTTCTTCATCTGTCGCTGAAATTGGTAAAGCAATCGGAATACCGGTCTCCGCAATCAGCGTTGTGGCAGACATCAAAATGAGTTCATTGTTGAAGACATATAGATAGGCTCGGAGTTCGTTTTGATATTTTCCCTTCAAAACTTTGACCATTAACTCGCGGCGATTTGCTAACCCTCTTGCGGTTCGATCATAGAGGACTGTAGATAGAGACTCTCTTTTCCGAAATAGCGCTGAAAACATATGAAATCTAACGTTGTATCTATCAGAGACAGAAGAGACAGGGTCAGGTCTTGCATTGACATACGCTAATGCAAGACCTGGCCCCAATCTTATCGATCAGTTTCCTTGCTTTCTGGGGGAGTCCATATATGCCGGGTTATGCAGCAACTGCGAACCCCAAAGCAAAAAGGCCACTGATAAGAAGGAGAAGGGCAATCTCCAATTTGAGAAACCTTGATTCACGGAAAAAGCGCCGTGTACCAATACGCGGCCAGTGATTGAATACGAAAACCCATTGCATTAACAAGCAGATAGCACCGAATGTCCAGGGAATAGGCTTAGGTTCCCCCATGAAACTTGGTAGCCACCACAATGCAGCAATGCCGCCAACAAGCAGCCACGTAAGGATGGCGAAGGCGTACCCGGCACGAGCATAAAAAGTCCAGAGCGAGTCCATATTCATGAGTGGGAACCTAGGTCGATCACCATCTCATCTCTTGGAATAACACGGTGGTGATTTGCTGCAAAAAAAATAGGGGGAGCCAAAGGGGTCAGAGACATTTAGTTTTCGTGCGTTTTTCCTAAATGTCTCTGACCCCTTTGGTTGCCCCCTTTGCAAACATCGTACCCATACGGCCATCCAGGCCGATCTTCGGCATGTGATCTACGCTCTCTCGGATGCCCTCGACTTGGTCGGTGTCGACGACGTTGCCCACGGCAAGCGGGTTGGCATCATGGCTGCTGAATGCGCGAAGCGAATGAATTTTTCGGAGCAGGAAACGACCTTCCTGTTCGACCTCGGTTTGCTGCACGATATTGGGGTTTCCTCGACCAACATCCACCAGCATTTGGTCGGTGAATTTGACTGGGCAGGTTCGCAGGACCACGCCCAGGTCGGTGGTGCTCTGCTGGCCGGATTCAAGCCGCTGGCCGCGATGGCTGCACCCATTCGCTATCACCACACACGCTGGGAAACATTACTGGCGGAGAAGATCGACCCGGTGGTAGCCCGTCAGGCCAACCTGATCCTGTTGGCCGACCGTGTCGATGCGCTGACGGCACCTTTTTATGCTTCCAACACCGTACTCCTGCACAAGGATGATATTCGCGAGCAGATTGCCAGTCGGGCCGGCATTTACTTTGATCCCGAACTGATCGAGGTCTTTCTTGACGCATCGCGCTCCGAGGCCTTCTGGTTGCTGCTCGAACCGCGGTCCATCCAGTGCTATCTGCAAGACATGCTGGCGCGTGGGAAACCAAGCATGGCAACCATGGATGAACTCAAGCATTTGGCGCTGATGTTCGCCTGCATCGTCGATGCGAAGAGCCCATTTACAGCCGAACATTCGCTCGGTGTCGCCCGCCTGGCCCGCCTACTGGCCCAAAAAATGGGGGTTGCCGCAGACAATTGTGACAAGCTGGAAATTGCCGGCCTGCTGCATGATCTGGGCAAACTGCGCGTTCCTGACGAAATTCTCGACAAGCCAGCCAAACTGGAGCGCGAGGAGCGGATGATCATCAACGCGCACAGCTTCGAGACCTTCCAGATTCTGAGAAATATCGATGGTTTCGAGGAGATTTCACGCTGGGCAGCCTATCACCACGAGGAGCCTGATGGCTCCGGCTATCCTTTCCGCCTTACTGTCGAGGCAATGCCGCTCGAAGCACGCATCCTTCGGGTAGCCGACATCTTCCAGGCCATGGCGCAGGATAGGCCTTACCGGAAGGGCCTGAGCTGTTCGGAAGTTGCAGCCTTTCTCGATAAATTGGCAGGAGAGGGGCGAGTTGACGTTGAAATCGTAGCGGTCGTCAAGGCTGTGCTGGACGAAGCGATGCTGGCAGCGGCACTGCGTTCCTGTACAGCGGTAACCGAGGAGACTAAGGGTGGTGAAATCACAAGATGAGCAGCGGGATGCACGGGTAGGACGTGTAACAGGAAAGTCTCGTCACGATAGCCAAACTGGAGAACCTATTCCCGATTCCGAACCAACGCCCCAAATACCTCTTATTGCTTCCAACCCTTAAGGAAGCGTTAACCCAAGCCTCCTAAACTCCGCACGGTCCAATCGCGAGCCGTGCCATGCCAGCCTTCACCAAATACCCCCTTCGCTTCGCCCTCACCACCCTCCTCGGCCTCACTGCTGCGGTGCACGCGGCGGAAACGCTGATTTTGCAACCGGCCCAGATGCAGTCGCTGGGCATCGTCACCCAGGCCGTAGGTGGGGCGG